>JAFDDO010000133.1 GCA_019310825.1 Deltaproteobacteria bacterium
TGCGATGTAGCTGGTGATAATATTATTTATTGGATCTTGGCTAACGGTATTCCTTCTTCCATAGGGGCAATGCTGGCCTTAGCTCACCCGCTTACTATTGTATCCGCCTTTGCCGCAGCGCCTGTGACCAGCCTGACGCCTGTCATCGGTGCCGGCTATGTCACCGCCTTTGTCCAAGTTTTGGTTCGACCGCCGGTGGTAAGGGAATTTGAAACAGTACTGGAAGACATGTCCACATTAACTGGCTGGTGGAAAAACAAGTTGCTTAAAGTCTTTTTGGCTTTTTTGCTCCCAGGTTTCGGTAGCATGATTGGCTCATGGATTGGTGGCTATGAGATCATCTCCAACCTGTTTTGAGATCAATCAATTGTACCACAAAAGTCTGGATTAAAGGGATTATAATGGACTAATGAACATCGAACATCGAACGTCCAACATCGAATATTGAATGGGGAAAAAATAAGAAACAGACTTATGACCTGGAAGAAAGGCAGCTCCCTTCTATGTAAGAACGGTTGACAAGAAGCAGAAATAGCCGTTGAATATTTGGTATTGGACATTTGTTTTTCATTCGATATTCGACGTTCATTTTTTAATGTAACCTGTGAACATATACAAGACAACTTAGTGTTTATGGAGGTTATATCGGAAAGCCTTCGTGAGATATGGTGTTAACTTTTAACAAGGAGAAGAGGACCATGAAGAAAAGACTCACAATTTGGATTTTGGCATTGACCCTCGTCGGGGCATTCGGTCTCATCGGGTGCGACAAGAAAGAAGAAACAGGCGTTAAGCAGATGAAGCAGGATGTAAGCGAAATGGTCGAGGAAGGAGCCAAGGCAACCGAGCATGGTGTCAAGGCCGTGGGAGAGAAGGTAGAAGAGGCTGCTGAAGCCGTAAAAGGGGAGCACAAATAGAGAATTGCGCAGGAACTCGGAAAAGCTTAAAAAAAGGGCGTTTTAAAAACGCCCTTTGAAGTTTGGCAATGAAATAAAATACTACGTCATCTCCGACAACCTGATCAGCTTTTCGTAGTCGGCATTTACCCGCTGCTGGATGTAGGCGATATGTTCCTCATCCAAATGGCGGAAGCGACGCTGGCCTTTCAGGTATTCCTGAACAGGCTTGGGTTTTGTTATCTTGCGGCTCATGACGTAGCGTCCTTCGATAACTTCATACAGGGGGAAGACCCTTGTCTCCACGACCAGCTTGGCAAACTCGATTGAGCGCTCAGGTGCCGATCCCCAACCTGTTGGACACGGTGAATATATGTGTATGTAAGCAGGTCCTTTGACCAGGGCTGCCTTTTTTACTTTATTCATGAGATCCAGGAAATAGGCAGGCGAGGCAGTAGCTACATAGGGGATATTGTGGGCCACTGCTATTCCCGGCATGTTCTTTTTCCAGGTGACTTGGCCAAAGCTCTTTTTCCCCGGAGGGCTGGTGGTAGTCATGGCCCCGTATGGAGTACAACTGGAGCGCTGAACTCCTGTGTTCATGTATGCCTCGTTATCTAAGCATATATAAGTGAAGTCGTGGCCTCGCTCCAGGGCACCTGAGATCCAGCCGATACCTATATCACTTGTTGAACCGTCTCCTCCCATTGCTACTATGTCTATGTGTTTCTTAGGGACTTTGCCTTTGCGTCTCAGGACCTTCAGAGCAGACTCTATGCCCGACGCCACGGATGCCGGATTCTCAAAAGCGATGTGGATCCATGGCACTTTCCATGAAGTCTGTGGATATGGAGTAGTAATGATCTCCATACAGCCTGTAGCCATACAGACGATAACATTTTTCCCCAAGGCCTTCATAGCCATTCTAAGGGCCAGAACCTCACCGCAGCCTTGACACGCCCTGTGGCCCGGGGCAAGCAGCTCTTCCTTAGGAAGATTTTTCGCCTTAAATCGTTTGAATTTTTCGAATTCAGATATCATTTTTCACGCACTCCGATCACTTCATACAGTTCCTTTGGACGTCTCTTGGCAAACGCTCTGGCCTTGTCGACCATTTCCTCGAACCGCTCAACTGTTACATCCCGTCCACCGAGCCCGGCAATAAAGTTAAAAATTTTAGGAGCCCCTGGCACCTTGTAGAAAAGAGACCTGAGTTCCGTACCCACCGGGCCGCAGACTGCGCCAGGGGGCAGACAGCGATCTACTACTGCCAGCATTTTTGCCTTTCCAGCGGCCTTTCGAAATTCCGGTCCGGGGAATGGCCGCCACAGACGAATTCTTATCAGCCCTACCTTTTGTCCTTTTTCCCGCATGGTGTCTATTGCCGTCATGGCTGTCTCTGAAATGCTGCCCATGGTGACCAGCAAAACTTCGGCATCTTCGGAGCGGTAGGTCTCTACAGGATTGTACTGACGCCCGAAAAGGTCGGCAAATTCCTTCCACCCTTGGAGTATTACCTTCCTGGATGCCTTGAGGGCCTCATTGTGCGCGACCTTTGCCTCTGAATATACCTCAGGAATACCTACAGGACCCATAGTGATAGGCTTTCTGGGGTCCATGCGGTAGCGGGGCTTGAAGGGAGGAAGATATTGATCCACCTCTTCCTGGCTCAAGAGCTCTACAGCCTCGACAACGTGACTCAGGGTGAAGCCGTCAATGTTTACCATCATTGGCAAGGACACACGCCTGTCTTCAGCCACCCTGAAGGCATGAAGAGTCAGATCAAAGGCCTCCTGGCCGTTTTCCGCAAAGGTCTGTATCCAGCCGACATCCCTCTGACTCATTATATCCTGGTGGTCGTTCCAGATACTTATGGGCGCGGACAAGGCACGGTCTACAACAGCCATGACTATGGGTAACCTCATCGGACCGGGTATGAAGAGAATCTCGCTCATTAACAAAAGGCCCTGGGAACTGGATGAGGTAAAGGTCCTAGCCCCGGCTGCTGAAGAACCGCAGCAACAGCTCATTGCTCCATGCTCAGATTCTACCGGGACGAATTCAGCGTCGACTTCTCCATCTGCTACCACTTTCGAAAGGTGTTCCACAATATGGGTTTGAGGGGTAATGGGGTATGCAGCGATCACATCTACATTTGCCAGCTTTACCGCCTCAGCTAGTGCAATTGAAACTTCAATTCCCACGCGTTTGGACATGATCATCCCTCCTCCGGGATTATTGTTATGGCATCTTTGGGGCACTCGTGGGCGCAGATGCCACAACCTTTACAGTACTCCAAGTCTATCTCAAAGAAGCCGTCTTCGGTTTGGCTGATGGCCATATCAGGACAGTATATCCAGCAAATACCACACTTGATGCACTTTTCATTGTCAATGACCGGCCTTTGAGATCGCCAATCACCCGTCCTGAATTTGGCCGAGCTGCCTGGCTCCATCACGTGACATCCAAAGGTTATTGTCTTCCAACCTACAATGGCGTCCGTATTGGCCATTTTATTACTCCTTTATATTTCATGAGGTGTTAAGGGGTTGGTAATAACTTAAGCCACTTTCTAGTTCACCGCACTAAGAACACAAAGAAAAAATAATAAAGCCTTTAGCTACTTGCGTCTTTGCAGTGAGTTGTGGTCATAAAATCATCCGGTAACTATTGTTTCCTCAATTGCCCTGCGCATAGCATCCTTGTTTTTCTCAGAAAGCCGTCCAAACCGGCGATCTAGTGCATCTTCCAAGGCCTCTTTCCCGACAATACCGGTAGCCTTTAATAGGGCACCGAGCATCGTGGTATTGGTTATGGGCATTCCCAGGATTTCTCTGGCTATGGTATTGGCATCTACCATGGCAAGCTTGCTATCCAGCCCAAAGGTTTTCCTGACCTCTGACTCCTTCATGTGGGTATTCAGGATGACAATTCCGTCTTCATGCAACCCCTCTGAGACCTTGACCAAAGAGGGAAGCGCTGAGTCCAGCACTATCACTATGTCCGGGCGGTAAACTTTTTCCCTGGTCCGTATTGGGGAGTCACTGACCCTTATAAAAGCCGTAACAGGGGCACCCCTCCTTTCCGGACCGAAGCTAGGAAAGGCTTGTGCGTACTTTCCCTCGTCTATGGCTGCAATTGCCACGAGCTCAGCTGAGGTAACAGCTCCCTGCCCGCCGCGGCCATGAAGTCTGACTTCTTTCATTGGCTAAATCTCCCATTCAAGTATTCCAGATGTAGCGAAGTAAGGCCTATAATAATCACCTTACCTGAAAAGAATAAAATTCAGTTAAGGATAAGTACATTAAGTAAGCATAAATTAGTCGGTAAAAATCCTTCAAATTAAATAGGACACAGATTTTCGCAGACATACACAGATAATTATTATTCATAGATTTGACAATCTGTGTTCATCTGTGTCCAAAAATGGAAATTCCTATACTATCAAGATTAGGTTTGTTAACACGTTATTTTTTCCCTTGTCAAGGGTCTGATTTGAGAACTATGGTTATTTTTGATGATTGATGGAATTCAATTTCTTGTTAAGTTGCCCGAGGATAGTGCGGGTTTGTTTGGATTTTCCCCCCAATGCCTCGGCCTGTCGTCTGAGCTTTGCTGCTGTCTCCCAGTCATTTGTTTCTTCAAGGTAACCAAGGGCCAGAAGTGCCATGGACTCCGAATCTTCATGGTTATTTTTGATAGCCTGCTGCCATGATGTCTTGGCCTCCTGCCATTGATTAAGCGCTCGGTAGGCCTTGCCGAGTATCCGGAAGATGGCTCCTGGTAATGGTTGGTCAGATCTATCTATAAAAGGACTCAGAATCTCTAGGGCCTCTTTTGCCCGGTTCGATTCAATGAGTACTTCAGCCATACGGCCTGCCAAGCGCATGTCGCCTGGTTTTAGTGCGCGTGCCTTTTCCATGGCCTTTTTAGCGTTTTTGAGATCTCCTTTCTGAAAATAGATACCACCAAGGTTATAAAGGGCCATGAAATTTCCAGAAGAGGTATTTACGGCCTTGGAAAAGGCATTAATGGCCTCCTTCGTCCTTCCCCTTTCTGCAAGACAAACCCCCAGGCTATTAAGCAGATTGGCGTTTGAAGGCTCGGTCTTGAGACCAAGCCTGTAGCTCCTGCAGGCGCCCGGCAGATCTCCCCAGGAAAGGATTTCGTCTCCCCTGACGTTCCACGTCAAGCTGTCATGGATGGCCACTGAACCGTTTCCTAACAGATCCGCATGCATAAAGGCCCACAGAGCGGCTACCGGTGTTCGAGATGGTCGTACCGCGGGTTGACTGCCGGCAGCAATGCCTATGGTTGAAGGCACACCTTGGGCGGCTGTACATAGTTTCTGGATCTCACTTCCCCACTTTATCAGGTCAGGTTCCTGGGCCTTGCTGCCAAGTTTTCTGATTAAAAAGGCACTGTCTTTTTTTTCTGACATCAATGCTATGTCTTGCCCCAAGGCGTCTTTAAGATCATGGGGCACTGGTTTAACATAAGCAACGGCACATTTTGAGCTGCTCTTGATCACCTTTTTTACATGATCAAGCCTTAATCCAAGTCTCTTAAGACCCAGGCGGTCTTCAAGGTCTTTTTGATCATCCGTGCAAAAAATTGCAGCGCCCAGTTCCTCAGCCAACCCTTCAAGACCATAGATATCCTTCTCCACATGACGGATATCAAAAGGCCCTGAGATGTGGTGGCCATAAGCTTTAGAAATCGGCATTTTTACTATCCGGGCTTTAGCAATCAACTGTTTAAGGCCAAAAGACAGTTTGTTCTCGTCTACTCCAGGCAGAAGTATCCATAAATTCCCTGAATTTCCCACCAGGCATTCAGGATCGGAATGTTTCCAAAGCATAGAGCACAGGTCAATTACACTTTCAGGATTACAGTAATCGGCATTTGCCTGGGGCTTTTGTATGAGATGCAGCAAGGAGGTTGAAGGCCCTTTCTTTCTATAAATAGCCTCCAAAGTAAAACATAC
>JAFDDO010000016.1 GCA_019310825.1 Deltaproteobacteria bacterium
TTTATCTGGAGGTTCTCCGCTTTCTTTATTACTATAGCTGACTCACGGTAACATCCTCACGGTAACATCCTTGCCTTCGGCTAGTACTTTCGCTACCATCATAAAATGATGGAACGGGGTTCATATACAGACTACCCCATAAGTTCACGTTCATGCCGGGGGTACACCAGACTGATGCAGCCGACGCAAAAAGGCAGGCGCAACTGAGCTAAGCGTTAGGCCGAAAGGAAGAGATAGTGGGGGGAAGCAGAGCCAGCGACAGACGCTCACCGCTGAAACAGCAACCGCTTCGAGTGCCAGGAGAGTCTCTGGCGGAGGAGCGTAACCGAATTCTCTACGACAGGGTCTTGCCGTATGTAATGCTCGCTATCTTCGTGATCCTCTACGCGGGCCTGCAGTGGTGGGAATTGTTCACCAAGTCGCCACCTCAACCCGGTGTCGCGACATTTTTCGCTGTGTGTGCAGTGGCATACGCCACGTATCGCACACTGAAGGTACGACCTCAGCTGCGAGCGTTGCGACTCGGTATGGACGGCGAGAAGGCGGTCGGTCAACTCCTTGACGCTCACAACGGCGCCGACTGGCATGTCTTTCACGACATACCCGGGCGGGGTTTCAACGTTGACCACGTCCTCGTCTCACCGCAGGGAGTCTATGCGATTGAGACCAAGACATTCAGCAAGCCGACTAAGGGCCAGGCTGTGGTCGCCTACGACGGCGAAAAGGTTGTTGTCGGCGGATTCGAACCTGATCGGAACCCCGTGGTACAAGCGCGTGCCGTGCGTGATTGGATTGGCGGCTTGCTCTTCGAGGCCACGGACATGCGGTATCCAGTAAGGGGTGTGGTAATCTTCCCGGGCTGGTGGGTGGAGTCACCGAAAGGTAGAAGCAGACCGGATGTCTGGGTTCTGAACGAGAAGGCGTTCATCAAGTTCGTCGAAAACGAACCCACAATGGTCAAGAAAGAGGATGTCGCCTTAGCAAAATCGCGGCTTATCAACTACATCACTAGGTGGGCGCTTAGTCCTAACCCCGGCTTCGAGCAGACGGCGCACGCGCTACACTTATAGAGACGGCTCGACCGCTGCTCAACCCGAAACACGTTGGGCTTAATGGAGGTTTAGGTGTTGGCTTTTGTAGGAGGCTTCGCGCTTGCCTTGTTTCTTTATTACGTAACAAGGCTGACTTGGGTTTTAACCGGTATATTTTGGTTATGCGCCATAGCACTACAAATTTTCTATACTCATCGATTAAATTCATTTTTGGGAGGGGCCGATCCAGTGGCAGCGTTTGGAGCTAGAAATCTTCGCCAATTAAAAAATACAATATCGGTTCCTTTTTCAATATCCACGTTGAATTTCATTGTTAAGGTTTTTGCCTGGGCAGGTTTATGTGCTCTTTTATTTTTATTTGGCTGGCTGAAAATAGAAACAATATAATCGCCCAACCCGGCGTTTCACCCGGCCCACTGAGGCTTCGCCGAGTTGGCCGGCGAACTTTTCATTGAGAGCTGGATAGAGGAAGGGCACAATGCAGGGTAAAGGGTAATCAGAATTTTTAAAAACTCTGAGGCAAATAGATTATTCACCCTTTTGTGCCTTCACTCATATACACACAGTCGTTTTTGCAGCCTTCGCCCTTACCACCAATCACGAGCACCCCACTCAAGGATAATCTAATTTTCCTCTCTACTCGACCTCACTTTAAATTTGACAATCCATCCTCTCAGGTCCATACTCAAAATTAGCGAATAATAAGAATCAGTATGGAGCGACTTGGGAGGCCCGTTCGAGTCATTGTGTGGTGCTTGAGAGTGCTGTTTCAGTCCAAATCGCAAAAAGCGATTTCCTGTCAGCGATTGAAAGGGGTCATAGCACTTTTTGAGGCTGCGGGAACAATTTGGAAACCATTGCCATCTGAGTAATGTTTTCCGGCGATCTTGTCGAGGTGAAGGCTAAGGCTGGCGGAGGAATATTTTTAATTCCGTTGGGGTGCGCTAAGTCAACCATGATAAGGGATGTCATCATGGCCAAGATTCTCCCGTGAATCCAGTGCGGGCAGTGAAACCCCTCTACGGAGAGAGGTCAAGGCATAGGCTGTATGTGGCAGGTGCTAACCGTGCCGTATACGATCCTTTAGCTCTACTGATGGGCGGAAGGTATATAGCTATTGACAGTGCTACCGGCGATGACTGCCATGAATGGATGTTGAGAACCCAGCGAAGCATTCTACCTGGCTCAATGTGAAGGCGCACTTGAGCTGGCTAATTGCTTAGTTACAAGCGGCTCTTTCCAGCATCCCGTACTATGAAGTGCTGCCTTTGGCTGGATAGTTGCGATGGGCGCATGCTCGCCAGCAATGGAACATGAACAGGAGCAGGAGGAGAAGAAAATGCTGAAAAAATTAATCGGAGTACCAGCTTTACTTATCGCAATCAACGTGATTCTCGTGACAACACATGCGATGGCGGCCCCCTCTAGGGTTTTTGTGACTTCAACCACGTATCAAGGAGGCGGTTTCGGGGGATTCTCCGGGGCGGACACTATATGCAATCAACGAGCCGCGGCAGCTTCACTGGGAGGTACTTACACGGCCTGGCTGAGCGACTCAACGACTGACGCTGCCGACCGTGTATACCATAACTCTGATGGGTACATCAATACGAATAACGTTATGGTGGCGAACAACTGGGCGGCTCTTATCAACGCAGACAATGTCGACCTTTTGGCCACGATAGAATACGATGAGGATGGGAATAGTATTTCAACCGAATATGCATGGACGGGCACGTTCGAAACCGGCCTGGTCGACGGGTCTCATTGCCTTAATTGGGGATCGTCGGACTCGGGCCAGGACGGAACCGTTGGTTTGGCGGACGATGACGGGCGATATTGGAGCGAGTACGTGGAAGACGGGTGCAACTTTTCTAACCACCTTTACTGCTTTCAGAACGAACCCCCTCCCCCTCCACCTGCCGTATCTGTTCCCACAATGAACGAATGGGGCGTGGTTATTCTTGCACTGCTAATTGCCGGCTCTGCAGTTTGGTTTTTGAGGCGAAGGAAAATGGCGATCTAGGCTTTATAACTAGACGTATATATTTACATCAAGAACAGGCAGAGTCAGAAATGGCCCTGCCTTCTTTTTTTCTGTAGTCAGATACCTCCGGTAAAGCTGGAGGTATCTGACTGATGGACTAGGTGAAGTTGTGGAAACTGTATTTCATCGAAATGGAAAACCCATGGAGCGGAGTTATGTCCGACGGGTTTTTAAGCGCATTCTGAAGCAGGACTTAGAGAAATCCGCCTTCATGATCTCCGTCATACGTTTGCAAGCCTATTGCTTACCCAAGGCGAAAGCCCTGTATACGTTAAAGAGCAGCTTTTGGGCATAGCAGTATTCAGATCACCGTGGATGTTTATGGACATCTAATTCAAAGCAGTAATCGTGAGGCAGTCAACCGTCTGGACACGCAACAATCCGCAACCTATACGCAACCCAAGAAAATAAAAAAGCCGTATCCCTTTAGATTACGGCTTTAAATTCTTAATGGTGCGAAGGCGGGACTTGAACCCGTGGTGATATTTGTATAATTCAAGAAGTTTTATAATAAATTATTTTTGTAAAATGCGAACATTCGCAGAATAATTGTTCGCTCTCGGATACCAAAACAAAAAGACGTGATACGACGGTCAGCAGGAGTCGACATTGAGCAAGGAATATCAGACGTCACAATTACATAAGGCTATCGCTGCTGCTGCGTCGCGCACTAGCTCCGAAACAATGAACGGTTACGGTCGCTTCTGGGATGCTTATACCGCTACCGGAGAGGTCCTTTACGTCCTCAATGAGCAAGGGGCTCACAATCCGGCCGGTGAGGTATCAGAATCCGTATCCAAACGCATCTCGCTGACTACCGGGCTTCTCAAGTCAACCATAATCGTGGAACAGGCAATTACTTGTGGCTTCTACTGGGCAGCGTCGGCACTGCTTCGACAACACATGGAAGCGTTGGCTCGAGTTATTCACATTCGTAAAGGCGAGGCTGGAACTGAAAGGAAACCGCCGCATGTCGGCGTCCTCCCTTTCGATCTCGCAAGAAATTATGGCAGATTAAGCGAACTTGCGCACGTGTCTAGTGGCGAACTTATAGGAGACTTCTCGGTGTGCGAAAACAGCGAACTGGTGGCATCATCATTGCCGATTTATAGAAAAGACTGGGCAAATAACCTATTAGCGACCCATACTGTCCACATGATTACTTTGGCCGCCGAAATTCACTACTTGCATACCGAAATTTATCCAGTTAAGGAACTTTGGGACGTGAATAAACAGCTCTATGAAGTCGCAAAGATTCTGGAGGAATTGGGACATTGGAAGGAACTAAATCAAAGTGCCGGAGGCGAATCGGGTAAGGGGAGGTTGTTCTCCCCCTCATCACAAGGCAGGACGTAAAGGCAGGGTAAAGGGTAGTCAGGATTTTTTAAAAAAACTCTCCGTGCAAACAGATTATTCAACCTTTTGTGCCTTCACTCGCATACTCACAGTCGTTTTTGCAGCCTTCGCCCTCACCACCAGCCACAAGCACCTCACCCAAGGATAATCTAATTTTTCCTCTCTACTCGACATGACTTTAAATTTGCAATCCATCACCTCAAGGTCTATAAAAAAGTTAGCGAATAACAAAAAACGGTGTGGAGAGATTTGGAAGGCCCGTTCGTGCTGTACCTCTCAATCAGTTTGGCTACTAATCACTCTCATGATATCCACTATTGGATACTTGCTGGTGGCTGGCTTTCTGAATCGCTCAAGAAACGATTTTCTATCAAGCCATCAAGTGAAAGGAGATAATTGTGTTGTCAAAATCACATGAAATTATTCGTAAAGTATACATCCTTTTGGGGTTTATATGTATTTTATTGATCACCGGATGTGCATCGCAAAAAACATGGAAATACGGAATTGAGCCGGTAGCAATTTCACCAGTAATTATTGATAAGTCGGTAGCCGTTCCGCCATTTTCTGACCAACGTTTAAGTGAAAATAATAATATGTTTCTAATGTACTTGATTCCATTAATGCCTTTTGGATGGCAAAATTGTAATACACCGGAAGGTATACAGCGTCATACAAACACTGGGATTTGGTTTTGGCGACCAAACGAAGATATAGCAAAAGCAGTAGCAGAGGAGCTTCATGCTTCTCATATTTTCAAAGAAGCTTTCTTTACATATAGAGAAAGTGACGCTCCCCTTGCGCTTAAAGGTACGATTCAGTCAACAAAATATACTGGCAAATTCATTACTTATGGACTGTCAATATTTGGTCCATACCTTTGGTTCGTAGGCTTTCCTGCAACATCAATCAGTAATGAGCTCATTATTTCATTCAAACTCGTAGATAAAACAAAAAATATTGTTTTATGGGAAAAAAATTATCGACAAAAAATAAACAAATTGAGTTGGATCTATTGCATACGATCAGATTTTGAATATTCAGATCTGCTCAAAGACGTTCTACTTGATATGACAAATGATATACGATCAAATATATCATCTTTAAACCTCAGTAAACCACGTTGAATTTATGGCTAAACAGTGAGGGGGCAGGAGGCTGTTGGAGGTGTTAGCGGCCGGTCCAGTCACCGGCTAACGGTTAAATGTTAAGAAATATTTTTGGATCTGTGATTTTTATCGACTCATCATTCAGAAAGCTTGAATGGCTTTCCAGTTCAATAGCGCAACAAGGATTCCAGTGTAGCAAGAACAGCTTTTGCCTTGACTTTCTTCATCTCTGCCTTCAAAATAATAATATTTCAAAGGAAATCGTGGGAATCCTCGTTTCATATGCTCATAGCCTGCCGAATAAGTAATCTTCTTTTTTGGAAGTAGGTACGAATATATAGAAACTGAAATATTGGAATATACAGAGCCCTAGATATCTCTATATTCAAGATTCTGTCATACTGGAATATCCAGCACTCTAGCCACTGTACTGTCCGGCGGTAGACATTAATTAAAATTAAAGGACACATCAGGCGAAAATCGATATATACTCTGGATATTTCATATAAGCCATTATCTGCTCTTGGGACGCTATATATTGCTGCCATCCCGCATATGGCATACCTTATATGGGGCCAATTTCCTTATATGAAATATCCAGATATACTTTTTTAGGTTGACAACTGTCAACCCATGATGATAATTATGAGAAACAAGCCATATTACAGCAAAAAACAAATCTGCAATTTCATTTCGAGCGGCAAGCTAGATATAACCGAGCCTGCAAGAAAATCTGCTAAATCTGTTTTTGGCTGGTCCATTAATGATATTAAGAAAGCCATTTTGGCTCTGCCTCAAAAATATTGTTATAAATCTGAGCAAAGATACAATAATCCAAAAATTTGGGTCGACTATTATAGGGCACCAGGCATAATGGGCGAAAATATATATACTCATTTTTATGTCGATGACGGAATGCTGATTATCGACAGTTTTAAGGAAATATATAAAATATGAAATGCTATAACTGCGGTGGTAATTATATTGAGCATTTTGGTTCTGTAAGCTTGAATGATGATATAATAGGGAATTATTTGATTCCTAATATTCAATATTATAAATGCTCAAAATGTGAGACTCTTCTATTCCCTGAAAAGACCGTTCTCACAATAGAAGCAAAAGAATCTGAAATTAGAGACAAATTAATTGGTCAATTACCAATAAACGAATTTATCTGTGCATCTGAAGCCGCAGAAATCTTAAATATTTCACGTCAAGCACTCCATAAGCATCATCGCATAAAAAGAGGCTTTATCTACTCAACTAGTTCTGGAGGAAAAAAAGTCTATCATAAAAAATCTGTTTTATTATTTAAGGAAGGAGGAGATGGCAGATTTAAGCTATCTAACCAAGTTCCTATTGATGATGTGAAATATTTACCAACACAGCCAAATCAAAAAATATCTAAATCGCCTAAATATACTTGTAATATTAATGCGCTGCTCCAACGATTCGATGACCACAAAATTTCCAGGATTTATAGTTCCTTAAAATATGAAAATAGCATGAATTGAAAGCCTAGTTTTACAGATGTGTATTGCCTAACCGGCTGTAATCATACGATTATGCTATCCACACTAAATAGCGAAGAGGCTAAATTATGCTAGGGATATTAAAAATTTGGACACATATTTAACAGAATAAATTTTTTCCCAAAAATAGGTACAGCTATGACAAAAAAAATAGATAAAGAAAATAAGCCATTAGAAATAAATCTTAATACTAATTTAAATTCAATATGGGCTGACAATTTCACTATTGACATAAGGGAGGATAATATTTGCCTTATAAGGTTTTTGACAGGTCTTCCAGAGGGAATATTTGAACAAGCACGTATTATGACAAGCAAAGAAGATCTTAAAAAATTTATTGATGCCTTGTGCCAAGTATCTACATATTATCCGATAAAAAAAGAAAAGAAGGGTGCAAAAAAGACAACAAAAAAATAGTAGAAATTATCTCGCCAAACAAGACTCTACTTTCTGTCCGCCAACAGTCCGGCGATTTTCCCAGCCTTTTTTCTCCGCCTTAAGCCAATGCCAAATCAAAGCCCACCTCCTTTAATATTGGCGGCGGGTAAGGTTTACATTAAGAAAGTCTGGATAGAGGAAGGACACAAAGGCAGGCCAAGTAGTCAGGATTTTTTTAAAAACCCTCCAGGGCAAATAGCCTATTCACCCTTTTGTGCCTCCACCCGTATCCTCACAGTCGTTCTTGATGTCGGCACTCTCACCAAACAAGCACATACCACCTCACCATTGGCGTAACCCCTGCAATACCCTTTAGAGGCTAACCAAGCTCAAAAGTATCTCTAAAAAAATGCGACGCGCGCTGTTTCTTCACCATCTGCAATTTTGCACCCTGCCAGCATATAGCCTTACGCTTTCCCAATGATTCTCTGAGCGTTTGAGGAAAAGGACCCAAGAGAGGAAAAAATGGCGTTTTTACCCTCAAATTGGTATTGAAGGTTGGAAATACTTTTTTGACTAAAGAAAAAAGACTTAGGAAAATGCCCTAAGTCTCTGTTTTTATTATGGTAGCGGGGCGTGGATTTGAACCACGGACCTTCGGGTTATGAGCCCGACGAGCTACCAGACTGCTCCACCCCGCATCTGAAGGACTTCTATCTCAAGAAGCCAAAAAGCGAGCTAATTCATAACCACTTGAATTTATTTTGTCAACACATTTGGAAACTATAGCGTATAGAGCCAATCTACATGATAAGCATTGCGTCTCCGTAACTGAAAAATCTATATCCAACGTTCATGGCCTTTTTATAGGCAGAAAGAATCCTGCCCCTGCCTGCAAAGGCAGAAACTAATATCAACAATGAGGATTTAGGCAGGTGAAAGTTGGTAATTAAGCAATCAACGACATGGAAACGATGACCAGGCAGAATATACAGGTCACATAATCCTTGAAAGGCCCTTACCTCACCCGTACTATTTACTGTTGCCTCTAAGGCCCTGGCTGTAGTTGTTCCTACTGCTACAACCCTGCCACCTGTCTTACGTGTTGAAATTATCTTTTTCACAGCACTCTCAGTTACCGAGATCCATTCATGATGAATCCTGTGCTTGCGTATGTCAGATGTCCTTACCGGAGCAAAGGTGCCATAACCAACGTGCAGTGTTATCCTGGCAATATTAATACCCTTTTCCCTGGCGAGGAATAATTGGTCTTCAATAAAATGGAATCCAGCTGTAGGAGCGGCTACTGAGCCTATCTCTCTGGCATAAATTGTTTGATATTGTTCTACGTCAGAAGCAACCGGAGAACGTCTAATATATGGTGGAAGGGGAATATCTCCACAGGATTCCAAGACTAACAACAGTTCCCCCTGGTACAAAAGCTTTATATCAACCTGACCTGCGGAACTGACTTCAATGACCTCTATCTCCAGAGGGCCTTTACAACGGATCTTTTGGCCCTGTCTTACTGGTTTTGAGCTACGATAGAGTGCCCTAGCAAAGGCCACACCATTCCCATTTTCTCTCGGAAAGTGAAGTAGAAAAAACTCTACTTTTCCCCCTGTTGATTTTATGCAATTAAGACGAGCTGGAAATACCTTGCTGTCGTTGATAACAAGACAGTCACCTGGATCAATATAGTCTAATAGGTCACGAAAGGTCCGATGGCTTACTTTGCCGGTGTCCCGGTCGAGTAGCATCAGGCGGGAAGACGACCGATCATCCAAAGGATATTGGGCAATTAGGTGGGAAGGCAAATGGTAATCATATTCAACCAAGCTAAAGTCTGCTATCATTAAAAAATATCGGTCCTTTGGGCAATGTAGCATATCACTAGACCAATCAAGGTAGATACAAGACCAACCATTCTCAGGTGATCCGGATTCATTTCCTCAATTTGCCTCATAAGGACCTGCATTTTTTCAGGAAAGGCAAAATAGGGGAGTCCCTCAAGAACCATTAAAAGACCTAGCACGGTCACAAAAAATTTCATATGTATAGTAACTCCGACTGGATTTGGGTAATATGACAGGAAATCAAGATATGACTAATAGAAATTGGTGGCGGTGCAGGGACTTGAACCCCGGACTCTGCGGATATGAGCCGCATGCTCTAACCTGCTGAGCTACACCGCCACGTAGCGCGACACCTATTAACCATTTTGGGAAATGTGTCAAGGAGAAATTCATCCCCAAATGTTTGATATTTTTTTCTTGTCAGTTATAATTTTACCGTGAAAAATTTTGCTGCAAACACCCCTTATGTGGCGTCGCTTTGATTTCCTCGTCAATGCGATGTATACTTTACATTACCTTATTTCTTGAAAATCTTGAAAATCTATCGCCTTGCACCTGGAGCATTTTAACGAAAGCAGTTACTATAATGAACATAACGACCTTCGGGCGAGCTTAAAAAATCTGACACGAATTTCACTGACTACACTGATTGCACTGCCCAATCCGTGGCCATCCGTGCAATCCGTGTTTAAAATGGAAATTCCCATACTATTTAATTATACACGTATTTACATTTTTGAGACAGGATAAACAGTATTGTCAGAATAAATAAGAATCCTGTAAATCCTGTCAAAAAGAATTCCGCCGTAGGCGGCTAATTCAAACAGACAACAATTTGCTGTATAGATTATTAACAATTAAAAAATAGTAAGCTTTTTGCATTTCCATTGTAGATTATAAGGAGGACTTTCATGCAGGAACTCATTACAAAAACCGTTCCTACAGGTATCTCGGTTGTGACAGTCAGGTCCGGAGACAAAATAAACGGAATGACAGCAGCATGGGTCACACAGGTCTCTTTTAAACCGACGATGATTGCAGTATCTATTGCCCCCCAGCGTTATACTCATAGTCTGATTGAGAAATCCGGCTACTTTTGCATTAATGCGCTGCCGGTGGAGTCAATGGACTTGGCAAAACATTTCGGCTTTAAGAGTGGGCGTAAAACCGACAAGTTCAAAGGGATGCGCTATACAAAAGCCCTCAAAGGATCTCCGGTCCTGGAATCGGCTTATGCTTATATTGAATGTGAGGTGGTTCATGCCTATGATGCTGGAGATCACACCCTTTTCATTGGTACAATTATTGATAGTGCTGAGTTAAAGGAAAATGTCAATCCCCTCATCTTCAGGTGGAACGATTTTTTCGGCAAGAAATAGTAAGATTAAGAAAGAGATAAAAACAGATGCCTACAAATACCCAAACCCCCATTGCTCCTGAACATCATGGAAAAAATATTC
This sequence comes from Deltaproteobacteria bacterium, assembly GCA_019310825.1. Taxonomy (GTDB): domain Bacteria; phylum Desulfobacterota; class Dissulfuribacteria; order Dissulfuribacterales; family UBA3076; genus UBA3076. The sequence goes on from JAFDDO010000016.1 coordinate 10,791, forward strand.
TAGAAGAAATTTTATCTGGCCTTCCGCCTCAAGTCAGTAATACGTTACAAAAATTCTTAAGAGAAATATTGGCCGGAATAATAGTAGTTGTTCTGGCAATATCCTTGTGGTTCGGCTACTCAGCGTACATAACCGGGCAAGAGAACCAGGCTGCTGCTGCTATGGGTACAGCAATGCAGCAACCGGATCCTGCAAAAAAAATCTCCGCCTTGGAAAAAGTAATTCATCAACATAGCCACACAGTAGTCGGCAAGCACTCGCTATTACTCCTTGGAGCTATTCAGAGGAACTCTGGACAGATTGAGCTGGCAAAAAAGAGTTTTAGCCGAGCTAAACAGGAATTTTCTAAGGACAACTTTTTGTATTACTCTGCTCTTATGGGCCTTGGCTATTTGCAAGAAGATGAAGCAAAATTGGATGAAGCTCGGCAGACATACAAGTCGTCAAGTGAGGCTCAACTGGGTTTTGAAACCATTGCTGCACTTGATTTTGCAAGAGTGTCCTCTGCCTTGGGATACAATGAAGAGGCCCTTGAGGCCTATAACAATTACCTCTCCCTGAAGTCACAGTCATCGCAGCTTGATTTTGTACGCCATCAGGTAATGAAACTCTCTTCCGAGGACAAAAGGCCCGAGGAGGACTTTACCCTTGAAAAGAAACAACTCGAACAAAATCCTTGAGGTTGGCAAAAGGCTCCTATTTAAAATACATCCTTCCATTGAGTTTTCATAAATCACTCCATCTTCCATGAACACGAGGGGAGTGGATTTAAATGATATTTATAATATACTGAATAGCCATTCGGTTAAATAAGAAAATTATCCTCATAATCAAATTCTCCCGCTAGTAGTACAATATGGTCTTATAGAATCCCGACAGGCGATTCCACATACAGTATATTGGTATCTTAGTCATAACTTTACACTAAATCTTGTATGTAATCTCTGCTTTGCTGTATTTTTACGATATCATCAATTTATTAATGGAAAGAATTTCCAATTTACAGACAAAACCCAAGAAAATAAAGAAGGAAATACCCGAATCTTAACTGATATTTTGGGGTTGACAAATGAAGCAAAAAGATATTATACAGTTTCATACTTGCAGAATTTTTTTGTATTTTGCCGAATGGCGATTCATTTTTTTGTGCTGGTACTGTTTTGAGTGCCAAAAGGGGATATGTTAGTCTACATTCCTTACCTGAAATTGCTATCAACAACATTCTATTAAGGAGGGAGAATTAAATGGCAGATCTTAAGAAACATGATACTCCTTTGCTCGATGAGCTAAAAAAGGGGCCATTTCCGAGTTTCGTTGACGACCTGGAGACGAGGGGTAAAGGCGGCGTTCAGTGCTGCTATGATCTTCTCGGGCAGTTGGAGCTCTCTTATGTGCACAAGGAGACACACTGGAAACATGGTGGTATTGTAGGTGTCTTTGGATATGGTGGAGGGGTTATCGGGCGTTACTCGGACGCCCCTGAACAGTTCCCTACCATTGCCCATTTTCATACCCTCCGTGTCAACCAGCCAGCCAGCAAGTTTTATAATTCCAAATTCCTGAACAAGCTCTGTGATATGTGGGATCACCGCGGAAGCGGCGTAACCAATTTCCACGGCTCAACAGGTGACATGATCCTTATCGGGACCTCAACCGACGAGTTGGAGCCAACTTTTTACGACCTGAGCCACCAGTTCGACATGGACCTGGGTGGATCCGGATCCAACCTCAGGACCCCTGCATGCTGCATGGGCAAGGCCCGTTGCGAATATTCGTGCCTGGATACTCAGGCCATCTGCTACGACCTGACCATGACTTATCAGGACGAACTCCATCGTCCGGCATTTCCTTACAAGTTCAAGTTCAAGGTCTCCGGCTGTCCAAATGACTGCGTAGCGGCGATTGCACGTTCCTGTACTTCTATCATCGGAACATGGCGAGACAATATCCGTATAGACCAGAAAGCAGTCCAGGCCTATGTCGGCGGAGAGATACCACCCAATGCCGGGGCCTTCTCAGACCGTGACTGGGGCGCATTCGACCTGCAGAAAGAGGTAATTGATCTCTGTCCCAGCGGATGTATGTATATGGACGGAAACGATCTCAAGATTGACGACCGCGAGTGTACCCGCTGCATGCACTGCATTAATGTCATGCCCAGTGCCCTTCGTACCGGCGTGGATTGTGGCGCCACGATCCTGAACGGTGCTAAGGCACCGATCCTTGAAGGTGCTCAGATGTCCACCTTAATCATCCCATTTATTAAGATGGAATACCCCTATGAAGAATTCAAGGACTATGTCGATTTGATGTGGGACTGGTGGATGGAAGAAGGCAAAAACAGGGAGAGACTTGGCGAGCTTATCCAGCGTCAGGGCCTTGCACACTATATTGTCGACATACTCGGGCGCGAACCTATTCCTCAGCACGTAAAGGAACCTCGGTCCAACCCGTATCCTTTCTGGAAAGAGGAAGAGGTACCAGGTGGATGGAAGCGTAATCTGGCAGATTTCCGCGCAAGGCACCTTGCTTAATCAAGTTTAATAGGAGGTAAAGATAATGATTGATACTTCAATGTATAAAGACGATCCCGGCTACAATATACAAGAAAAGCTGGACATACCCTATGATCCGACGCTTGCCGACAGGGAATACAATCCCCAAAAACCCATGGCGGGCCGCCTTACAGACCAGGGTCCACCTCACTATGAGCAGTTCTTCCCTGAGGTGATCAAAAAGAACTATGGCAAGTGGCTCACTCACGAGTTCGTTCAGTCTGGTGTGATCAAATATACCAGTGAGACCGGTGATTTAATGTGGGTAGTACGCTGCGCCACTCCACGGTTGATCACCACCAACCTGCTCCGTGAAATCGGGGAGATTGCAGACAAGTTCTGTGAAGGCGTATGCCGCTGGACTACCCGGAACAGCCTTGAGTACCACGTCACGGACGAGGGAACCCTAAAGGACCTGATCGAATTCCTTAACAATTTCAAGCATCCCGGCGGATCATACAAGCTTCCTATTGGAGGCACAGGTGCAGGAATAACCAATATCGTCCACACACAGGGGTGGATACATTGTCATACTCCGGCTACAGATGCATCCGGCATGGTAAAGGCCGTGATGGATGACATGTTTGAGTACTGGAATAGCCATAAGCTGCCGGCCAAGCTGCGCATTTCCATGGCCTGCTGCCTCAATATGTGCGGCGCAGTCCACTGCTCAGATATAGCTCTACTGGGCATCCACAGAAAGCCGCCTTTTGTCGAGGACGACCGTATCACCGGTGTCTGCGAGATCCCGCTGGCAATAGCTGCCTGTCCTACCGCGGCCATCAAGCCTGCCAAGGTAACGCTCCCGAACGGCAAGGAAGTCAAGACGGTCCGCGTGAATGAGCCAAGGTGCATGTTCTGCGGTAACTGCTATACCATGTGCCCGGCTATGCCGCTTGCAGATGAAGAGGGCGATGGCGTCGCCATTCTGGCTGGCGGAAAGATCTCCAACCGCATTTCTACGCCCACGTTCTCAAAATTGATTGTTCCGTATATTCCCAACGAGTTGCCGCGTTTTGAGAGTGTGTGCAAGATTGTCAGAAACATTGTTGAGGCCTATTCGAAAGGCGCTAACAAGTATGAGCGCCTCGGTGATTGGGCAGCAAGGGTCGGTTGGGAGCGCTTCTTTGAGCAGTGTCAATTACCCTTCACAGAGAAGTCTATTGACGACTACCGTCTCGCATACGATACGTATCATACAACCACGCAGTTTAAATGGAGTTCTCATACTGACAAACTGATGAAGGAAGCTGGTTATTAAATGAGGAAATCATTATGGCAGCAGACATAGAAGAACTAAAAAAGAAGGTTTTGGATTATATGGCCAAAAAGTCAAAATTCAAGCCAAAGATGTATTTTAAAGACTTGTGCAAGGCAGATGAGAGTGCCAAGATGCGAGAGATAAAAAAAGCAGCTAGCGCATTGGTCCAGGAAGAAAAGGTCGAGTACTGGTCTTCGGGGAGCACCACTCTTTACAGCCTAAAGGGCGCCAGCTCGAAGGAGACAGATACCTTCGAACACGATTAATAAGTAGATAAAGACAACACAAACCGTAAGAAAATAAAGGCCTCCTATAGAATATATAGGAGGCCTTTTTATTGCAGAATATGATTCATATTCGCTCTGCGGCCTCTGCGGTGAAATTATTTTGTTTTATGATCCATCAGGGTCTGGATATTCGCAACGAGGGCCTTGACCGGGCGTCCGAAAAAAAACTCAAACTCCTTCTCTTTAAGCCCCAGCGTCTCAACTACTTTTTGGCGGAATGCCTCATCGGTTGAAACCATCTGTTCGATTTCAGGCCCGGTCTCTTGCGCCCCTTCTGTTGAAGCGGCTTCACTCAAAAGGCCGTACACCCGACTTGGGGAAAAACTCCTTTCATAGGCGGAGATCATCTCTGCGACGACAGATCCTTTTGGGCAAAGATCGAGACGGGATAGAAGGTCTTTCATGAAGAGCCCTTCAACTTCCTCTGTGTCCCAGCATTTAAGGACCCGGCATTCCAAAGGACGGTCCTCATAGATAGAACAGGCCTTCTGTTGTGCATCGTAGAATGTGCAAGCACTTGATCCATCCTTGCCCTTTATCTTGATCATCTCATCCGAGAGCTCTATGAGCCTCTCCTCGAGGGGATGATATGCCAGCTCTCCGGCCCTCAGAGTAAAGAGGTGTATTGGCCTTAGAGTGCCCTTTTGGAGAAAGATCCTGTCCTCGGAGTGGAGTGCAGGACCGCCCTTTTCGCAGCACTCACCGCATCGTATGCAGGACTCGATTTTTTTTTCTGATTCCATGGTAAATATACTTCCTGTATTGTATTGTTGTTGGTAATACTCACATCCAAAAGGATATACTTGTGTTTAAAGACCTTGAAAATCTATTCGACTTTGCTGACAGGACGGTAGCAGATATACAGAAACGCTATAGTCAGGAAGTACGGTGCAAAAAGGGTTGCACTGACTGCTGCCACGCGGTATTTGACGTTTCCTTAATAGAAGCATTGTACATTCGCCAGCAATTTGACTCCCTTGATAGAAAGCAGAGACGAGTTGCCCTTAACATTGCAAAAAAGGCCTTAAAGTCTTGGAATGAGTTAGTCGCAACCAAGGCAGACCTCTCACTTGCCCGTATCAGGTGTCCCCTGTTGACTGACAACGGAGAATGCATCTGTTATAAGACCCGGCCCATTAACTGCCGCACCTATGGGATTCCCACAATGATCGGTAATAAAAGCCATGTATGCGGACTCTCCGGCTTTGAGAAAGGAAAAACCTATCCTGCCCTTAATCTGGAACCCCTGCAAAGGAGACTCTACGAACTCTCCGCAGCATTGAAGGATGAGGATCTCGGCAGAAGGCGTTGGCCCGTGGCTGTCGTGCTCCTTGGCACTACTGAATAAATCACTTAGAAGCCCCGGCCAACATGGCCTCCTCAATTACCTTTATGCCCTTTTCAAGTATCTCAGCCCTCTCCCTGTACGCCGTGCTCTGATAAATTCCATGTGCAGTCCTATAGGCGTCCAGGGCCTTGTCCAGTTCATTCCTCTTTTGGTAAATATCACCTATTCCAGTAAGATATAGCCCGACTCTGCCGATATCATTGAGCTTTTCCACCAACTCTAGTGCTCTAAAATAGTATGGAAGGGCCTTATCCAGATTCCCTAACTGCCTGTAGAGATCAATGATTTTCTCTACAAGCAAAATAGTACTTACTGGGTCGTTTTTCTTCTCACATATTGCCAGACCCCTCTGATAGACAGGTATGGCCCCCTTAAAATCTCCCCGCATTGTACGGACATCTCCTATCTGCTCACAGATATTTGCAACCTCCACGTCTTTTCCGTCAGCGGCTTCAAAAATTTCAAGGGCCTCATCAAATTTCTCAATGGCATCCAGGGACCTCCCCTGAACGCTCATAGTCTTTGCTTCCCGGTACAGGGCTTCAGCCCTGGAGATTTCTTTATCTTTCTCTTCTTTTACAGGTGAAGCCGCTTGCTCATCCATTTCATCTCACTCCTGGTCAGTGGCTGACCGGCCCTCGATACGCTCGACAGCCTCGCTAGCCAACTCGCTTATAGTAGTGTACCTGATGGATTCTCCATCAAAAAGTCCGAGTTCCTCGGTATCGTCTGTCATTCCTTGTATGGCCTTCAACGCCTCCTTGGCTTTCATGCGGCCAAATGCCCACACTGCAAGGCCCCGTATCTTCGGCTCGGGATTCTTCAGCAGGGCCAACAAGGCAAAAAATGAGCTGGACCTCACCACCCGTGGATGTAATTCACCAACTCGGCCAATTGCCCAAAGTACAGCCGGGCAAGAGGGCGGATCGTTTATGAATCCAAGTATGTGCCGCAAGAATGAGCCATATATCTTGGGCTGAGCACGTATTATTTCGCCTATTGTCTCTATGGATCCCCAGTTCGTGGCTGCTGAGTCGCCGCTGGCCAGAAGGAGCCTCCTTACCAAGTCGCCCACAAGGGCAGGCCTGTCTGTGGCCAAAGCCCCTGCTACTGCCCCCAGTGTGGTGATTGCCTTCCACATCAGCATTTCATCTGTTGAATACAGAAGGCGTTGAATCTTTCTTAAAACCAAGGGGTCTTCAAGGGCCATTGCCGTAATTTTTTCAACCTCTCCAGCCTGTACAAGTGCCTGGACCTGTTGTTTAGAGTAACGGCGTGATCTCCTTTCAAGATAGGCCTTATCTCTTTCTTCAGAAGAAATCCGGGGCTCTGAGAGTAATTCCATCTTCTCTCTGACGCCCTCATGTGTGACCTCACGAATATCTTTTGTCATTCTAATAAAGACGAGCGCGGCCCTTACTACTCTGTCGTCCTTTGTCCGGCCGGTAGGTTGAACAAGATGGGACTCAATATCATAGTTCTCTAAAAAGGCATCCTGATAGTCCTCTCCTGGCGTAAGACTCCACGCCAAATCCCAGTCATCATTGCAGGCAAAGCCAAGCGCCTCAACCCAGCCTGCACCAAGATTGTGCCCTGTGACATCGTGTACATAAACTGCTCCACACTCGCATACGCCGCAGTCAAAGTCTCCAAGTCTCCTCGGCTCCACTTTCTTTGGACGATCAATGGGACTGTCACAGAATGGACATACAGGCTTATAAGCACTTATTCCCCTTGCCATGGATTGATCTAACCTCCCTCTCTCTTTGGCTCCGCCTTGGCAGAGACCATCTCCTCAAACTGAGGAGAAACCTCATATCCTATCTTTTTGGCCTTCTTGAGGTGATTAAGGGACAACTCATAATCCCCGTGGTAGTAGTAGGCAACAGCGAGATTATTGTGGGCGGCCCCAAATTTAGGGGCCAGATTGACGACTTTTTCCCCGACTGCAATGGCGCTGTCCAAATCATCAAGCTCCACGTTTACAGTAACGAGATTCGCCAGGGCAGTAATCATTTCCGGTTTGATCTCAAGGGCCTTATTGAAATATTCTGCCGCATCCTTCCATCTCTGCATATGAACGTAGGCGGCACCTATATTAGCCATGGCCTCTGTAGACTCGGGGCGAATCTTGAGTGCCTCTTTGCTCTCGTTTATGCCGTCATCAAGTCTACCCATCTGGAAATAGAGTGTACTCAAATTGAGTCTTATCTCAAAAGACAATGGGTCTAATTTCAGGCCATAATTAAAGGCGACTTCTGCATCCTCCAGCCTCTCTGCATTCTGGTAGACCATGCCAAGCCTGATGGCCGCAATGACGGACTTCATATTATTCTCCATCTCTTTTTCAAGGTCTTTTATCAATTGGTTGCGACGGGTGGAACCATCTCGCTCCGGACGGGTCATAAACGCCTCCTTATATTTGAACATACAAATGATTTTTCTGACATAAAATCATAATCATAACATACTTTTGCCATCAAAGCATCCTCGAGATTTGAAAGATGAACATCGAACATCTCTTAAATGAAAATCATGGATAGCCTCGTATAGCTCTTTCGTGTGACTTCCCATATTGGCCTGTATTACTGAAAAATCCCCTGGATCTTCTTTTGCGTACACTTCCAACAGCGGATAAAAAAGCCCTGCAAGCTCTTCCTGATCAAAGCCCTTAAACAAAGAAAGCAAGTCCCTGACATGACCAAGGCCGTATCTGCCATCGGCCTCCATGATCCGCAGACCATCGAAGAACCCTTGTATTATACCCCTCACTGAGAAACCACCGGCCCAGACCTTGACACCCACGCCATCCAATCTATCCAGCCGCATTCTGATTGACAGGTTCAAGAAAAAATATGTTAATGCCACCACTGGATCGATGGTATCCTTTGATGAAAATAACATGATTGGCTCATATTTCCTGGCTGTCGTGAGTTTGACATCAATTATTCCCTCCCTGCTCCTGACTATGAAGTCCCCGGCCGCGTGATGCCATGGATAAATCTGGTTAAAGTCGCGGATATCATAATAAAGGGTGAGAATTTTTGAGGCCTGTCTGAAAATTTCAAATCCTTGCTCTTTTGATGCAAGCCAGTGCCCGTTTTTCAGATCCCAAACGCAAATCCCTTGTTTTTCGACTTTTCCATCCATTGAAAAATGCCATTCGTGATAGTTTTCAAACCATTCTGTTAAAAACATGGACATGGATTCATTCCCATAATCGGACCGAATCTTGACATCTCCCTCAAAGTGCGGCACTGGCAGATAGGGAAGAGCCAATTTCGAATTCAGGAATTTAAGCAGATCACATTCATGCTTCAGACATGCCTTACCATTTTCAGAGACAGCGGTGCTGACACACATCTTCATTGACTGTCTGTCGGAGGAGACAACCTCTACACTTGCCAAATGGTATAGCGCTCCATGCTTTTCGGTGCGAATTAGTATTTCATGGGTACTGTCTGGGCCAATATCACTCCTTAACTGCTCACAAAGGACTGTGGTCAAAAATCTCCCATGATCTCTCAGAATAAAGTCTTTAATTGCCTCGAAATAGTTACCTAAGGTCAGGAAAGGATGCCTTTCTCCAGGACTGATCAAAAAAGGCCGCTGAAGATCGTCGGCACAAACCGGGATATCCCCTTTTGGTGCAGAGAATAAATATTTGATGACCATTATTTGTCCACAGCCTCTATTGCCGTCTGTCTCAATCTTTTTCAGGAAGGCCTCACAGTTAAAACCATATAATAAAATAAAGTGGGAACATCAAAAAATGTCAGGGAACTCGTTCTGCTCGAAACATATAGCACCTTTCAGTGAACCCTGAACATCTTAACCCTGAACCTGTGAACCTGTGAACGCCTGCCTTGAACGCCTGCCTTGTTTGTCCAATCCACCTGTTCTGTGTTATACTGTAATTAGTCATAATTTGAGATTTCTATATCATGTTTTTTCACCACGAAGAACACGAAGAAATTATAAAAACCATTCCGTAATTCCGGCCTTCATGTCTCTTCGTGTTCTTCGTGGTGAAAATTTTCTTCGCAATTCTGACTGATTCAAAAAACGCAATTTGCGACCGTATGGAGTATAAGTTGGCGCTTGCGGGAACAGGGCCGGGACGGCTATTATGAGTAAATTCTTGCTTCTGAGGAGACATTGTGGAGAAAACCTGCCTTACAGTTGATACCGGGCTCCGTTGCTTAGTATGTGGCGGTCCGGTCCGCATAGAGGGCAAGTGATATAACGCTCGAGTGGTCTGCAAGGCTTGCGGACAGGAATTCCCAGCCAAGCTTTACAGGGATGATATTGAAAATATGAAGGAAGAAATGATATCTCATTTATACAAAGAAATTCCCTCCCCTAATAAAAACAATTGACCTCAAAAAAAATAAAGCCCGCCGGATATGGCGGGCTTTTAATACTGTTTTATAAGGCTTTATCTTATGTTGAAGCCTC
>JAFDDO010000017.1 GCA_019310825.1 Deltaproteobacteria bacterium
GTAGTCGGTCCTCATTCTATTCACGAAACCGAGGGATCAGTCAAATGGAAAGATGAGGTTTTTCTTGACATCAGAAAGCTTGATGCCTCTCTGGACTCAGGTCCCCTTTTTGCAGAACTGATGCGCCACACAGTGATACAAAAAGTTCTTTCCAAAGTACTCATTTCAATTGATGGTCCTTTGGAAGCAACGGACGCGAGACTTAAAGGACCTGTGAAGAAACCCCTGGAATGGGAATACAACGTAACAGTCGACACCAAAGGCATTGATTTCCACAGCCCTCTGCTTCCCGGGCCATCCCACACTGAAAATGTCTCTGCACAGGCTGATCAGAAAAATGTTCAAATATCCAGTTGCAAGATGCGCCTTTCAGACCAACAGATGAACTTAAACGGGGATCTCAAACACAAACATTGGCAAAACTGGCAGGGCTGGCTTGATCTGAGCGGGACCGCAAGAAAAGGTATTTCCCAATGGGTAAAGGCAAAAGGTTGGATACCCACTCTGTATTTCCCCGGCACACCTTGCACCCTGAACCATTTAAGGATTGCCTGGGACCCCAAAAAGACCGATGTAAAGGGAGAGATCATCTCAGATATAGAAAACAAAAAGGCCACAAAGGTAAAACTGGATATCAGCTCCGGTCCAAAGGAGTTCTCTATAAAAGACCTTACTATTATTACTCCGGATGAAAAGGCGAGTTTTTCTCTGAATTTGCTGAAGGCTCACGGGGAGAATTTATTGCTGAATTGGGAGGGACGCCTGAAAGGAGACACGCTGAACAAAATCCTGGAAGAGAATAATATATTATCAGGCTATATAGAGGGCTCATGCAACATGAGTTACTTGCTGTCAGATCCGAGTTCTGCCCGACTCAAGGGCTCTATAGAGGCATCTGGACTAAACTGGCACTGGGGAGTTGCAGAGCCGATAGCTGTCAAACATGCCAACTTGGCAGGTCATAACTCATGGACAGACATAGAGGAACTCTCTTTGGTAATAAATGACGAATCAGTAATGTCTAAGGGAAGGGCCTCATTCTCAAAACATAATATTGATCTGGACCTGGATCTGAAATCCGATTCCCTTTCCTGGAAAAACCTCTCCCGATTCATTGGTACATATAAAGAAAAACCTTCTCCCCCCGACCTTGCACCTACTCTCAAATCATCAAATTCTCCCCTTTCTCTTACAGGCAGAATCAACTTCGAGTTGGATAGCTTTAAATACACAGGCAGTAAAGAAGCGGCCTTTACAGATAAAGACCACAAAGTCATCGAATATGTATGGCAACCCATCACAGGTCAAGTGAAACTCTTACCTAAAGCAAAAACAGCTATTTCTGTATCCTCCGGAACAATCTGCGGCCTCAATACCACCGGCACTTGGCGTTCAGGACCCGGACCTGACCTGACCAATCTGGTCATTTCTACTGATCAAGAAAAAAAGGTGCTTTTCCAAGACGTGCTTTCATGCCTCGGCCATGACCAAAATATACTAGACGGTCCTTTCGTCTTTAATGCAAACATTGAAGGAACACGTGACAACTGGCAGCGGGGCACTGTTGAACTCCGGTCCTCCAACGGCATAATAAGACGTATGACACTGCTTTCCAAAATATTCAGCGTTCTTAATGTTATAGACCTTTTTTCCAAAAATGGACTTCCGGATCTCTTTGCTGAAGGCTTTCCCTTTTCACAAATGGATATTAAGGGCATCATAAAGAACAATAACCTGATTATTGATCATGCTATAATCAAAGGGAAAGGGTTAAACCTCTTTGGTAGCGGAACAATTGATCTGGACAACATGGATGCAGATATGACTGTACTGGTAGCCCCATTAAAGACCATAGACACCATTGTTTCAAAGGTACCTATGCTGGGGAAGGCCATAGGAGGAAAGGACGCTGCCATCGTAGCATTTCCGGTAAAAATCAAGGGACAAATAAAAAACCCGAAGGTCACGGTCCTTTCACCTAACGCAGTAGGCGGAGCCATGATAGATCTGGTCAAGAACACGCTAATGCTGCCGTTTAATATTTTGAGCCCGATTTTTCCATAAGTATCCAAAGGAGCCACTTGCAAAAAGAAGTACGTTATATTCACGTCTATACCGGGGACGGAAAGGGAAAGACCGCTGCCGCTCTTGGACTGACTCTCCGGGCAGTAGGAGCCGGTTGGAGGGTATTGTTCGGTCAGTTTCTGAAACATGGGGAATTCAGTGAAATAAAGGCCCTTAAAAAACTTGGGGAACAAGTCACTATTCGTCAGTACGGCTCAGGCAGATTCATTAAAGGAAAACCCTCCGGAAAAGAAATAGAAATGGCACTGGCCGGCCTTAGTGAAATAATGCAGGTCATGGAAGAGGAAAAATATGATCTGATCGTACTTGATGAAATAAACGTAGCTGTTCACTTCGGGCTCATTCCGTTGAAAAGCATAAACAGCCTTTTGGAAAAACGGCCTCAAGATCTAGAACTCGTACTTACCGGTAGATGGGCGCCTAAAGAAATAATGGAGCGAGCCGATCTGGTAACAGAAGTACGAATGATAAAGCATTATTTCAGCAAGGGAGTGCCGGCAAGGGAAGGAATAGAAAAATAAGGGGCGAAAGGGTGATAATGCCGTGGTAATAGCAACAGTCAATACCTTGCTCCGTATGGCAGTTCAGGAATAATTTTCCCTGGAGCCTCTTGCAAAACCTCAGATTTTGGTCTCTGATGAGGTATAAAAATTCCTAATTTTTCACGGGCATTTCCAAGAGACTGGTATGGCGTAATTGCTCACTTCCCGTTTGGCCATCAACAGGAAGTGTGAACTGTTAATGATATAGCTCTCTATCTGAATAGGATTTTATAAACATGAAAACAAAGTTCATTTTTATCACTGGAGGTGTACTCTCATCTCTGGGGAAAGGCCTGGCAGCAGCTTCCATAGGGGCATTGCTAGAAGCCAGGGGGCTTCAGATCACCATTCAGAAGCTAGACCCATACATAAACGTGGACCCCGGCACTATGAACCCCTTCCAGCACGGTGAGGTGTTCGTGACAGACGATGGTGCTGAGACAGACCTGGATCTCGGACATTACGAGCGTTACACCCATGCCAAACTGGGGCAGAGGCACAACTACACTTCAGGACGTATTTATTATAGCGTTATCACAAAAGAACGAAGGGGGGACTATCTTGGGGGTACGGTCCAGGTCATCCCTCACATAACTGATGAGATCAAAAAAGCGATCCTTCAATTAAATAGTGACGCAGATATAGCCATTATAGAAATAGGAGGCACAGTAGGAGACATTGAAGGCCTGCCTTTTCTGGAAGCTATCAGACAGTTAAGGAGCGACCTGGGTACTGAAAATACCCTTTATATTCACTTGACCTATGTGCCCTATATCCAGGCAGCAGGTGAACTCAAAACAAAACCAACACAACACAGCGTAAAAGAACTGCTATCCATAGGTATTCAGCCGGACATACTGCTCTGTCGCACTCAGCTCGATCTTTCACCAGATATCAAGTCCAAAATATCACTATTTTGCAACGTAGAAGAAGATCGGGTTATTGCAGCCAAAGACGTAAAATGTATCTATGAAGTGCCACTACGATTTCACGAGCAAGAGCTGGACGAACGAATCATCGAATCCCTTAACATGTGGACAAGGGCACCTGTACTTACCGAGTGGGAGAACCTTATTGCCAAGATTAAGGAACCAAAACACAAAGTCCGGATTGCTATGGTTGGTAAGTATGTAAACCTCAAGGAATCCTACAAAAGCCTGAATGAGGCCCTGTTTCACGGAGGTGTTGCAAACAGGTCCGAAATCGAAATAGACTTCGTTAACTCAGAGGAAGCAAAGGGCGAAGAGCTGACAAACCGGCTTTCAGAAGTCGATGGGATCTTGGTCCCAGGGGGATTTGGTCCAAGGGGAATACCCGGAAAACTTGAAGCCATTACTTATGCCAGAGAAAACAAGGTGCCTTTTTTCGGCATCTGTCTGGGCATGCAGTTGGCAGTTATTGAATTTGCCCGAAACGTAGCCGGGCTGCCCATGGCTGACAGCACTGAATTCGCTTCTACCACACCTGATCCGGTAATCTACCTGATGAAGGAATGGTACGACTACCGTACCAATAAAATACAAAAAAGAGATAAGAGCACTGACAAGGGAGGCACTATGCGCCTTGGCGCATATCCATGCCAGTTGGTCAGGGACAGCAAGGCCTATGCTGCATATGGAGTCGAGCAGATCTCCGAAAGGCACCGCCACAGATACGAATTCAACAATTCCTATCGCAAGGCCCTTGAGGACGCTGGAATCAGGTTCGCCGGGCTGAGTCCCAATGGTGAATTGGTGGAAATCATGGAAATACCACAGCATCCATGGTTCCTTGCCTGTCAGTTCCATCCCGAGTTCAAATCCAGGCCACTTGATCCCCATCCCCTGTTTGTGGCATTTATGCACGCAGCACTTGCAAAAAAAGCTCAAAGCATGAAACAATGAGGACAAAAGATATCCAAGTAGCAAACGTACGTATAGCCGGATTCAGTATCGGGGCAAAGCAGCCGCCCTTACTCATTGCAGGACCCTGCGTACTGGAAGATATTGAAACCGCTCTTTCCATCGGCTCCTTCATGACTCAGGCTGCCGGGGATTACGGTTTTTCCTATCTATTCAAGGCATCCTTCGACAAAGCAAACCGGACATCTATAAGGTCATACAGGGGACCAGGCCTAACTGAAGGCCTTGAAATGCTTTCTGCCATCAAGGAGGAACTGAATGTAGCGGTGATCTCGGATATCCACACTCCCGAACAGGCAGAGGCAGCCGCAACGGTCCTTGACTGTATACAGATACCGGCCTTTCTATGCAGACAAACAGACATTCTAAGGGCAGCGGCCCGAACACGTCTTCCAATCAACATTAAAAAGGGCCAATTCATGGCCCCATGGGACATGAGACACGCAGTTGCCAAGATAAAAGAGAGTGGAAATGACCATGTCATCCTTACTGAAAGGGGCACCTGTTTTGGCTACAATAACCTGGTGGTCGACATGCGTAGCCTGTCTATAATGAAGAGAATAGGGACTCCTGTTGTCTTTGACGCCACACACAGCGTTCAACTCCCCGGCGGTGGGGATGGATGCTCATCAGGTCAGAGGGAATTCGTGCCCACCCTTGCCATGGCTGCAATGGCAGCAGGAGTGGATGGAATCTTCCTGGAGGTCCATCCAAATCCGGACAAGGCCCTTTGTGATGGTCCAAACAGTCTTTCCCTTGAA
Source organism: Deltaproteobacteria bacterium (assembly GCA_019310825.1). GTDB lineage: Bacteria > Desulfobacterota > Dissulfuribacteria > Dissulfuribacterales > UBA3076 > UBA3076. The sequence continues at coordinate 5,290 of JAFDDO010000017.1, forward strand.
GCTGCTGCAGACCTGCTGAAGGTCCTTTCCAGGATCAGACAGGCGGTAGAGATTGATGATTGAAAAATTAACAATCATCAATTATTTATGGCATATATAGATAAAGAACTGCTCATGACAAAGGCCCGCAACATCCGCCTTCTTGCGTTGGATGTTGACGGAGTGCTGACCGACGGAAGTATTGTATATACCTCTCAAGGGGAACAGGTGCAAAGTTTTCATGTGCACGATGGCCTTGGCCTTAAGCTCCTCGGCCTGGCGGAAATCCATGTAGCTATTCTAAGTTCCCGCTCTTCTCGTGCCCTTGCTATCAGGGCCGAGGAATTAGGCATAAAGCTGGTATATCAAGGACTGCCTGACAAAATAGAAATATATGAGGAGATAAAAGAAAAGCTGGGGATAGAAGATAAAGAAGTAGCTTACATAGGAGATGATTGGGTGGATTTACCCCTTCTTCAGAAGGCGGGTCTTGCCATAGTAGTTGCCAATGCCACACAATCCATGAAAGACTATGCTGATTATGTTACACAAAAAACAGGGGGAAGGGGTGCGGTTAGAGAAGTCTGCGAACTGATCCTTAAAAGCCAAAACATGAGAAACAAATTCCTGAATCATTACCTTAACAAATGATGTAGTATTTGCTTTTTCCTCTGAAAAATACGAACCCAGCTTGCCATCAGTCCCCTCTCTAAATATCCTGCAAAACCGATGACCAACGCATGAAACTCGAACAAAAACATCTATTCTGGATACTTGCCGCTGTCCTTTTTTTGATAGCTCTCTGGAGGCCGTGGCAACAAAGCAAGAATAACAGTGATCTATGGACCACTGATTTCAAAGAGATGAAGGCTGATTTTACCTTTGAAGGTATCAGTTACACGAGAAACATAGGCGAAAAGACCCAGTGGGTCCTAAAAGCAAATGCAGCCCAACTCTATGAGGACAAAAACATCATGGACCTGGAAAGAATAAGAATAAAGTTTTTCCCTACTGGAGGAGGTCATGTTATTGTTACTGCTGATTCAGGCGTGTACAGAATCGATGATGATGAGATGTCACTAAATGGCGACGTAAAAATACACTCTGAAGACGGCTCTACGCTCTTTTCAGAAACTATGTACTTCAGTCAGAAAAAAAGACTTATCTGGACCAAGGACAAAGTTCTTATCAAAGGAGACAGCCTGGAAATAAAGGGCGAAGGGCTTGAGTACGATCTTCAAAAAGGTAAACTTACAGTAAAGAGACAGACAGCCGTCCTGCCGGAAAATGGCGAGCTGGAACTTTAAGAGAAAGGTACCCCTGAACCTTTGAACGCCTGAGAGGAATCAATAATGAAGTCTCAAATTTTTTGTGTACGCCGGCAAATGAGCCAAGTTGGAAACGTAGCCTCAACTATCTGGTTTTGCATCCTTATTTTTATGCATTTCCATTGCTCGATGGCTATGGCCCAGATAGGCACCTCAGGCACCAGACCTACCGAGGGCAAACTCCCAATCCATATAGAAAGCGACCTGATGGAGGCTATGGATAAATCCGGTATCGTTGTATTCACAGGGCATGTAAAGGCCACTAGGGGTAATCTTATAATACGCTCAGACAAACTCGAGGTCTTTTATGAAAAGAGAAAGCAGGGGGTGGAAACAAAAAAAGCAGTCAAAAAAACCGTGGCCACAGGTCACGTACGTATAACCCAGGGTGAGCGTGTTGGTACTGGGGAAAAGGCTGTCTACGACAAACCTGCTGAGAAGATAACTATTACAGGTGATGCCCAGGTTTTGGAGGGCCCTAACCGGGTAAGCGGAAAACGGATAATCTTTTTTATTAATGAAGATCGAAGTATAGTTGAAGGAAGCAGTGAAACAAAGGTTAAGGCAGTTATCTACCCTGCAGAATAAAAAAAAATGAAAAGAAATCCCAAATTATTGCCGTTAAAGAGTATATGAGTGAATTGAAGGCAGAGAAACTGGTAAAATGTTTTCGTGGCCGTCCAGCGGTCAATGGCATAAGCCTTGAGTTGGCGGACCATAGTATAGTAGGTCTGTTAGGCCCAAATGGTGCCGGCAAGACCACTATATTTTACATGATTGCCGGTCTCATTAGACCTGATGAAGGGAAAGTTTCGTTTGATGGGGAGGATATAACCAATTTGCCTATGCACAAACGGGCTCGTAAAGGCATAACCTATTTACCTCAGGAGCCCTCAGTGTTCAGGAAGCTGTCAGTTGCTGATAACATCCGCCTTGTATTGGAAACAATGGGTCTCTCCCACCATGAAATAGAAAACAAGACCCTTAAGCTCTTAGATGACATGGGACTTTCCGTTCTCGCGGATCAACAAGCACAGTCGCTTTCAGGAGGCGAACGAAGACGGGTGGAGGTTATGCGGGCACTTGCTACAGATCCCGCGTTTATTCTTCTTGACGAACCCTTTGCAGGTGTTGATCCCCTAGCTGTCTCCGACCTGCAAGAGATAATACAGGACCTGAAGGCCAGGGGAATAGGAGTTTTCATTTCAGATCACAACGTCCGCGAAACCTTGACTGTATGTGATCGGGCTTATATTGTTAATTTAGGAGTTATTAACGAAGAAGGTACTCCGGAGCACATCGCCTCAAGCGACATGGCACGAAAAATATATTTAGGAGAAAACTTTACACTATAAGCTGCTCGTAGCTTATCTAATTTTCTATGGCCCTAGAACTTCGCCAACAACTTAAGCTGGCACAGCAACTGGTAATGACCCCTCAGTTGCAACAAGCTATTAAACTGCTTCAGCTCTCCCAAGTTGAATTAATCGAAACGATTGACCAGGAATTAGAAATTAATCCGGTCTTGGAGGAATCTGAATCGGAAGATATCCCATCGTCAAATGGTACTGATCGCAACAACTCTCTACAAGAAGATGAATCTGTCTCGCAAGAGACTCAACTTCCGACCCTGGCTTCCTCTGAACTTGAAAAAACCCCCTGGGAAGACAAGGCAATTCAAGACATAAACTGGAAAGATTTCTGGGACGAAGACAACAGGTCCTCACTTCCTGCATATTCCTTTGAAAAAAAGGAATCCCCAAATTATGAAAATTTCTTTTCTCGCACCACGGGCCTGAAAGAACATCTGACGTGGCAACTTCAGATGTCACACTTCAACGACGTAGAGCGTAAAAATGCTTGCCTTATTATCGGCAACCTTGACCGAAATGGCTATCTCAGGGCTACTATTGAAGAAATAGCTGAAGAAGTGGGATGTACTCCGGAAAAAATAGAGGATGTACTAAAAAAGATCCAGCTCTTCGACCCTGTTGGTGTGGCAGCTCGGGATCTCAAAGAATGTCTATTGATCCAGATGGATCACTTGGGCATCAATGACCCACTGGTCTTGGAACTCGTGAGTAAGCACCTTAACCATATCGAGCGACACAATTATCAAGCTATGGCTAAAGCTACCGGGAAGTCATTGGAGGAAGTAGCACAGGCAATTGAGGCAATAACTGCCCTGGAACCTTGTCCCGGTCGACCATTCAGCAACGAGGAAATCCAATACATCGTTCCTGACATTTATGTTCATAAAATAGACGATGAGTATGTAGTTGCCTTGAATGACGAAGACATGCCAAGGCTAAGAATAAGCTCTTTTTACCGCGATGCCATTAAAAACGGAATTGCTGCTCCCTCTGCCAAGGACTTCATCCAGGACAAACTCAAATCTGCCCTTTGGCTGATTCGCAGCATCCAACAGCGGCAAAAGACTATCTACAAAGTCACTAAAAGTATTGTAAGCTTCCAGAGCGAATTCCTGGACAAAGGAATAGCCCATCTCAAACCCCTAATACTCAAAACCGTGGCAGATGACATCGAAATGCACGAATCCACCATAAGCAGAGTAACCACAAATAAATATGTCCACACACCACAGGGTATTTTTGAGCTCAAGTTCTTTTTTAGCGCGAGTCTAGGCCGGAATGACGGCTCTGATGATGTGGCATCCTATAGCGTAAAGGCACAGATTCGTCAGATGATCCAGGCAGAGGTTCCAACTCGACCATACAGCGATAAGCAGATTGTGGAAATGTTAGCCAAGGAACATATACGTATTGCAAGACGAACTGTAGCAAAATACAGAGATCTGATGGGTATTCTGCCATCCAGTCGCCGCAAGCGACCTGCAATAAATTGTAATTTAAAAGAAATTTAACGATTAGCTAAATCCCTTTATTTGGAGGTATTATATGCAAATCAATGTGACATTTAGACGTTTAGACCCTTCGGATGCACTGCGCGAATATGCTGAAAACAGACTCCAAAAACTCAAGAAATATGCCGATGGTCCCATGGATGTAAATGTCGTTTTATCAGTTGAGAAATTCAGGCAAACAGCAGAGGTCACGATTTCCGGAGATGGTGTGAGGGCAGCAGCCAAGGAAGAACAGAATGAAATGCGGGCGGCTATAGATCTGGTATCTGACAAAATCTATAAGCAGTTAAGGCGATATAAAGAAAAACTTCGCAGTAAGAGAGGGTCAGGCTCTATGTCCGAGCCGGACCTTTCAGATATCTTACCATCTCCTGAAACAGGAAAAGAGAGTTTGGGTATAATCACCACAAAAAAAATGGATGCCAAACCCATGACCGTTGAGGAAGCAGCTGCACAGTTCCAGTCACTTAATCAAAACTTCATGATGTTTACCAATGCTGAGACCAACGCAATAAACGTCCTTTACTGGCGTCTGGATAGGACCTTGGGTTTAGTCGAATCGTAATGACTGTGAAGATACTCGATTTTCTTTACAACGGATGTATTATCCCCGATCTTAATACCAAATCCAAAGAAGAGGCACTGGTCAGCCTGGCTAAAAGGGTAGCAGAAATAGAGCCCGCCTTGGACCAGGATGCTGTATTATCTGTCCTCAAGGAGCGCGAACAACTGGGCAGTACAGGTATTGGGGGTGGAGTGGCAATTCCACATGGGAAACTCTCCGAGCTGAGCCGCATGCTCATAGTAATCGGTCGAAGCCCAGCGGGTATCCCTTTTGATGCAATGGACAACCGTCCGGTTCACATTATGTTTCTTTTGCTTGCGCCTAATAACTCTGCAACCCCTTATCTCAAAATATTGGCCCAGGTTTCAAGGCTGTTAAAGACCCAGGAAGTGCACCAACGAATTATGGAGGCGCCGGATGCACGTTCCATTCAAAAAGTAATTGAAGAAATAGATGGTCGGGGCTAAGACCCACAGGGCTTTACACAAAGAACGAGAAGTGACGGACATATCCCCACAAACCAAGTTTCAAAAAGATGCACCAGGGGTAATTTCAGTATCTGATAATTCGGTCAAACTGGTTCAAACGGTAGTCATAACCGGCATGTCCGGATCCGGTAAGAGCACTGCACTCAAAGCCTTTGAAGACATGGCCTATTACTGTGTAGACAATCTTCCGATAGCCCTCCTGCCCGAGTTCCTCTTCCTTACGGAAAATGCCTCCACAATGCCCACCCGTGTAGCCCTTGTGATGGATGTGCGAGAAAAAAGCTTCCTCGATCAATACCAGTCTATCTTTACACAGATTAAAGAACAAGGATTTCACCTCGAAATCCTGTTTCTCGATGCAAAGGATGAGGTATTAGTTCAGAGATTCAGCCAAACCCGCCGCCGGCATCCCTTGAAGCCCAGGGGCAATGTCCTTGAAGGAATAAATGTTGAGAGGGAACACCTGATAGGGCTAAGGGAATGTGCCGACAAATTATTTGATACCTCAGATTTCAATGTTCATCAGCTAAGGCATGGTATTATCAGGCTTTATTCCCCTAGAAAGCGTCTGGATCAACTCGTGATACATATAATGTCATTCGGCTTTAAGTACGGGGTCCCTGCCGATGCCAACCTGGTCCTGGATGTCAGATTCTTGCCAAATCCATACTTCGAGCCGAAGCTACGCCCTTTAAATGGATGCGCTCATGAAGTCCTAAACTATGTCTTGGAAAAGGAAGACACTATTGAATTTCTTAATCACGCTGAAGGCCTTTTGAAATTCCTTATCCCAAAATACAGAAATGAAGGCAAATCTTATCTTGTGATTGCCGTGGGATGCACAGGAGGTCGACACAGGAGTGTTGCCATTGTAGAGCATCTAAAAGAAATATTTACAGGGCCTGATGATGAGGTTATCGTCACACACAGAGACCTTGAACTGGAGGGATAAAGACATGATAGGTGTGGTTGTGACATCCCACGGCCGTCTTGCTGATGAGCTTTTATTAACGACGGTTTTCATTGTGGGCAAGACCGAACAGATGGTCGCCCTTTCTATAGATCCGTCAAAGCCAATAGATAAATTACAGTCTGACATCCGCAAAGCCGTTAAGGAAGTAGATACAGGTGACGGTGTACTGATACTTACAGACATGTTCGGTGGGACTCCGGCCAACATGAGCCTTGCCTTTCTGGAGGACAACAAGGTCGAGGTTATAACAGGAGTAAATCTTCCCATGTTGATCAAATTATGCCAGTGCAGGAATAAGAATAAGACCCTGCATGAAGTAGCAGACGAATTGGTAGATTATTGTAGAAAAAGCATTAATCAAGCTACTGCAATTCTTAAAAAGTAACCAATTTTCTTGATCATCGTTTGGGCCATTCGAACTGACGTTTGAATATCAAATATCGTGTTGACAGTAACAATGATCAAGACCCAACCAATATAATTAATCCTGAATATTAGCTACTAGGAGGTTCAGATATGACTATTAAGGTCGGCATCAACGGTTTCGGACGCATTGGAAGGAGCATTTTTAGGGCTTCTAAACTATATAAAGAATTTGAAACCATTGAAATTGAGGCCATAAATGACCTGACAAACACCCATACGCTGGCTCACATATTAAAGTATGATTCTGTAATGAGAACATTCCCCCACGATGTGAAGAACACGGATCGGGGAATAATTGTGGACGGCAAAGATATACGGATAACAGCCATCAAGGAACCCTCCCAGTTGCCCTGGCAGGAAATGGGTGTGGAATATGTAATCGAAGCTACCGGACGGTTCAGTGATGCGGATCTTGCACGAGGACATCTGGAGGCTGGAGCGCAAAAGGTCGTGATCACAGCCCCTGCAAAGCATGAAGACGTCACGATTGTGATGGGGGTCAACGAAGACGACTATGATCCAGCCAGTCACCACATCGTATCTAACGCCTCCTGCACCACCAACTGTCTCGCCCCTGTGGCCAAAGTAATATTAGACAGATTTGGTATAGTTTCCGGGCTGATCACCACTGTACACGCCTATACAAACGATCAGAGATTGCTTGATTTCCCCCACAGTGACCTCAGACGGGCCAGGGCCGCTGCTGTTAATATGATTCCCACCAAGACCGGTGCCGCAGCAGCAGTAAGCAAAGTCATTCCTGAGCTTACAGGCAAATTTGACGGTCTGGCAGTCCGTGTTCCCACCCCCGACGTTTCCATAGTGGATCTTGTGGCCCAGGTGGAGAAACGTGCCACAGTATCTGAAATAAACGAGACCATCAAGGCGGCTACCAACCGCTTCCTTGGATATACAGACGAACCTCTGGTCTCCACAGATTTCATGGGAGACCCAAGGTCCTCTATCGTGGACGGCGAATGTACCAAGGTTATTGGGGACAATTTGATCAAAGTCATGTCATGGTATGACAATGAATGGGGGTATTCCAACAGGATATTGGATCTGATCCTTCACATGAACGCTCACAAGGCCCTTTAGCGGCAGAAACATGATATAATAGTTAACACGAGCCTCTTGCAAAATTCTGTCTTTTGCAAGAGGCTCAAACTTTTGAGGAATAAATAACTACAAACATGATAGTATCGGAAGCCCTCCGTGCCAACCTTGAGACCACAGCTGTCAAGAAAGTGGAGTTTGACTCCCGCTACCAGATTCTCCGGGATGCAGTCAAGGATTATCAGGGCATAATTAAGGCTGTCGATAGCCTTCTCTTTGAGCTGCACCATCCATTTCGCAACTGGGAAATCGTAATTGGAGATCTGAGATCATTTGCTCTCAAGAATCTTGCTACTTACAGCCGTTCCTCTCAGGGACCCGAGGCCATTAAAGTACTTTTGGATACCTTCTTTAATGTCATCTCCGAGGCCCCTAAAGAAAAACAAAAGACCGAAGCCGTAAGTGGACTCCTGGCCTTTCTAGAAAAAATCATTCAAAAAGTAGATACTGAAAAACTGCTGACAATACTGCCTGATATTGAGCATACCTTCCACAGGCTCAAAGAATCCAAGGCGCATGTGATTAAGGCTGTTGCCAGTAGCTATCACCCTGTATCACGCCTGATACAAAATTTTTCCAACCGCATGGAGGGGCAAAAGACTTCTCCAGGGTTGTGGGATGAAGCGGGAAGACTTCTTATTGAAGTACAGAGAGCTACTTTTCTGTACTGGCTTGAGCAAGAAGACCCGGTTAACTGGCTGAACCGCGCTATTGAACAGGGCTCCATGGAACTGGATTCTGAAGACCTGGAAAAGACGCTAAGACTCATCGAACCGGTCTCCCACAAATATTTCACTTCCTCTTTGGAAGACCTGAAAATCGAAAAAAAAGCGCCTCTTAAGGAAAAAGACGTCTTGGAGCTGTCTAGGCGACAGGGCTATCTGGATATAGTGAATCAGTACAGAAAAATTGTCCGGGAGCTAGGCCGGCTATCGTGTCAAATCCCGTCTGTATCATCAAAAGAGCAGGAGTCCCGGAAACATAAGGCAGAATTATGCCTTATGTTTCCATTCCATCTTATTGAAATGGAAGGTCTGGCCACGATCCATGAGGAACTCCTTCGCCAGATCAACCGCAGATTTTTGTATCTTATACGCACTGCAGACCTGGAGCAGCTTCAAGAGATCCTTTCCAGGAGCTTTGCGCTGCTAAAGCAGCAAGTGGGCAATTTCCCAAGGACTGCTCTTCAGTGCATCGAGGCCCTGGGTTCAGAAGTCGTCCGCAGGGACAATACAAGGCTTATAGAGCTTTTTTTCAATCAAGTAGTTCGGTTTGGCTTCCGACCCCCTGGAATTAAGGGCGTAGATGCCGAATGGCATATATTGAGCGATCCTGCTCATCTGCAAAATATTCGCGTCTGGCTAAAATTCGCAGAACAAAAAACCAGTGTCTGCGGCACCCTTCTGTCAGCCCTAATTATAAACCTTAAGCTGGCAGGCACATGTATCCGGGATACAGACCTGTTTCAGAAAGACGTCAGCAGGTTACTCAACTGCAACATAGAACCGACTTACAATCTGGTTAAACAACTGACCAAAATCCTGCCGGTTTACTTCAATGAGATAGGAGCGGAGGGTCTCCTGAGGGACGTGTCAACAGAGCTGGACGAGATATCGCAACGCGATGACATCCTTATTCATTTTCTGAGAAAACAGAGCCATGTTGAGAGTAACAACCGCATTGTCGATTTTATTGAGGCCATTCTGTGCTTCTGGTTTAGTAGGCAAAAGGAGGAGTTGGCCGCCTTCTTGCCTCCTGAAATCCTGGAACAGGTTCCTGCCAATGGCCAATACGTGGATCATGTCCACAGGCTCATACAGCATCTTGCGGATGTGTTGGATCTCAAACGATTTACCCGCAGTGTAAATAGCCTGCTGAATTTGGAAAAGGACCGGCTCTCTCAAATTTTGAATCAAATCCCTGACATCCCCCCTCAAGAGAAAAAACGTGTTGAACTTCTCATCAGGATGTACCGGCTTGAAACTCACAAGTACAAGCTCGGTACCCAGGAAATCCGTCATCATCTTGAGGAAGCCAAAAATCAGGGTTTTGAGGGATTAGACAAAGTACTTGAAGTCTTGGATGTGGATAACGATCCGGAACATTGTCTTGAGGTAATCCTGGACCAGCTTGATGTCCTTAAGGGCATTATACTCAGCAAGGAGCAGTTTGAAATCAGGGAGGATATATACCACAAACGGCACATAACAGTGGACATTCCTTCAATGTATGGCCGTTACCATGAGCGAAAGTTTGACGCCCTCAGCCTAAGTTTCCGCCTGGAGAACTTGGCCAACATTCATTTCGAACGATTGGTATCTGATATAAATTCAACTTTCATCTCAAGGCCTATCTTTGTGCGCATTCTGAGATATCTCCGTCTCTTTTGGAGAGCCGTACAGTTAGACGGAGTGTATTCCAGAAAATTCGCCACTTATCTCGCCCTGCTGGAAAAATCCATTGATGTCCGGCGATTTGCCTTTTCCCAATATCAGGACGTGGTAAGAGGGCTGTCTGAGGGAGTTAAAGACATTATCCACATCTATTACATAAGCCCCCATCAGGACAATATCTCTCTTATTATTCGCCAGTTGGGCAAACACAACCTTCTACAAAAGTACCAGACTGCAATAAAAGAAAGTGAAAACGAGACCCAACTGATTCTTCAGATAACAGAGTGGTTCCTTAGAGATCTCATCTCCGGCACCTTCGGTCTTCAGTATCTGGACAACTTTATTGCCCGGGTATACCAAGTGCTTGGAGAGCAGAAAGAAAGACTGGATAATAAGGACCTTGATTTAATGTTGAGCTATGACCCGAATCAGATCTTGTGTACTATACATAGCCCGAAAGACCAGACAAAAAACCTTATACACCTTGGCAATAAAGGCTTTAATCTGGTTCTCCTGGCACAGGAGGGAGTGTCGGTTCCACCAGGAGTAATAGTCACCACCGAGGTCTTTAGGTGTTACCCGATTATTCGGAAACTGCCCAGTGTATACAAAGAATTCAAATCACAGCTTCAGAAAGTCATTGGGGAGATAGAGCATCAAACCGGACGCAGGTTTGGCGACCCGTCAAATCCCTTGCTCCTGTCGGTAAGGAGCGGAGCGACCATTTCCATGCCGGGGATGATGTCAACAATTATTAACCTGGGCTGTAACCTTGAAATCATAGAAGGCTTGGCGGCAAAGACAGGAAAAGCCTGGTTTGCCTGGGACAACTACCGCAGGTTTATCCAATCATGGGCCATGGCCTTTAATCTGGATCGTGAGATGTTCACCGAGCTTATTAGTAATCACAAGCGCCGGTACGGAATAAAACAGAAAAGGGAATTTACCGGAGACCAGATGAAAGATTTGGCCCTGGCTTATCATCAAGCCACGCTGGACCACGGTCTGGAGCTGGAAAAGGATCCTTTTGAGCAACTTCTTGTTGCTATACGACTAATTCTTACATCGTGGGAGTCTGAAAAAGCAAGAAATTACAGAGAAATAATGGAAATGTCCGATTATTGGGGCACGGCTGTGATATTGCAGGCCATGGCCTATGGAAATCTTGCTGAAACCTCTGGGAGCGGCGTGGCCTTCACGCCAATCCATACGGACAATATAGACAATCTCAACCTGTGGGGCGACTTCACTACCGGAAATCAGGGGGATGACATTGTAAGTGGTCTGGTCACTACATATCCGATTTCAATAAAGCAGCAAGAAACCATGAGGCTTGATTCCGAAATGACTCTGGAAAAAAATTTTCCTGAGATTTATAATGCCTTGTTATCCATGACCAAAGAACTCATCTACGAAAAAAGATGGGATCCCCAGGAGATAGAATTTACCTTTGAAGGCCCGGATAGCAACAGGCTCTTCATACTACAGAGCCGAAACATGACTACAAAGAGGCGATACATCGTTCAGGTTTTCGTACACTCGGCAGAATTAGCGGCCAGTTACCTGGGCAGAGGCATTGGGGTAAGTGGAGGGGCCATGACCGGGAAGGCTGTATTCACCATATCTGAGGTTAAATCCTTGCGCGAGAAGGAACCGGAAACCCCATTGATCCTGATCCGTTCAGACACTGTCCCGGACGATATCAAGAAAATTACGTTAGCAGACGGCCTGCTCACAGCAAAGGGAGGGCAGACATCTCATGCAGCCATTATTGCATTTCGTCTGGACAAAAACTGCATTGTGGGCTGCAAGCAACTGCAGGTTTTTGAAAATCTGGGTTTTGCCAGATTAAACGACCACATCATTCGTCCCGGCGACTTCCTGAGTATTGACGGAAGAAACGGCTCAATATACAAAGGTAAACATGCCACTCAGATAGAGGAAGAAATGTCTCTGGTTTGAAAATTTAGATATAGGGATTTGCAAGGAAAAATGCTGTAATGATCAAATACATAGACGAAATTCCACTAAAAGGCCAAAGGGTCCTGATGAGGACTGACTTCAACACCCCCCTGGACGATTCCGGCAATATCACAGACGACAACCGTATCAAGGCGGCCCTGCCAAGCATACATCACGCCATAGAGGCTGGAGCAAGACTGATACTCTGCTCGCATCTTGGCCGGCCAAAGGGACAAAGGATAGAAAAATTCAGCCTGAGACCAGTAGCCAGGCGTCTTGGAGAACTGATAGGCCAAGAGGTATATCTGGCCCCGGACTGCATTGGAGATGAAGTGGAGAACCATGTCAGCTCCATGTCAGACGGAGAAGTGCAACTACTTGAAAACCTCAGGTATCATCAAGGAGAAACAAAAAACGACCCTGGCTTTGTAGAAGCCCTGGCAAAAATGGCTGATGTATATATAAATGATGCCTTTGCAGTATCACACCGGGCCCATGCCTCAGTAACCGGAGTACCCGGTATAGTGAAAGACTGTGGAGCCGGTTTTCTTATAAAACAAGAACTCTTATACTTCAAAAAGGCCATGGAAAAACCTGCCAGGCCTTTGGTGGCTATTCTGGGTGGGGCCAAGATATCCGGCAAGCTGGAGGCCATTAATAACATACTGAATCGGGTGGATAAGCTGATAATTGGCGGGGCCATAGCCAATACGTTCTTGACAGCGCAAGGCATTGATATAGGAAAATCCCTTACTGAGAAAGATCTGGTAGACACGGCTATGGCCTTAATTGATAAGGCAAGAGACAAAGGTATTAAATTCTATCTTCCTGTTGACTGTATTATAGCAAAGGATCTTGACAAAAACGCCGGAACCAGGATAGTCCCAACTCAGGAAATTCCTGATGATTGGATGGCATTGGACATAGGGCCTGCAACAGTAAACCTATTTAGTGAAACCCTTTATAATGCCAAAACCATAGTATGGAATGGCCCAATGGGGGCCTTTGAGTTCGACCCTTTCAGCCATGGTACAATGGCCCTGGCGCATGCAGTAGGCAGCAGTCAGGCCCTCAGTATTGTAGGCGGAGGAGATACTGATCTGGCCATTCATAGGGCCGGTGAAGTAGAAAACATATCTTACATGTCCACAGGTGGGGGGGCGTTCCTCAACCTTTTGGAAGGAAAAAAACTGCCGGGCATAACGGCACTTGAGGAGTGTAGTAAAAAATGAACTCTTTAAAGAGAAGACCTATTTTAGCAGCTAACTGGAAGATGTACAAAACCGTAGCCGAGACCCGTGACTTCCTTAACGTCTTTTTGCCTTTGGTGGATACCCTATCAGAAAGAGAGGTAATAATTGCACCTCCGTTTACTACCCTTTCAGCAGCCAGTGAAATCATTAAGAAAAGTGAACTTGTGACACTGGCGGCTCAGAACATGTACTTTGAGCAAAAAGGTGGCTTTACTGGTGAAATATCATCGATCATGCTCAAGGAATTCGGAGTTAAGTGGGTAATCCTGGGGCACTCAGAGCGCAGACACATTTTCGGAGAAAAAAATAGCCTTATTGCCTTAAAGGTCAAATCTGCGATGGAAAATGATTTGCTTCCAATCCTATGCATTGGAGAAAAGTTGGAGGAAAGAGAAGCCGGACTTATGCATGAGATACTTGAAAAGCAGTTATCCGCAGGCTTTTCAGAAGTAGGTAGTGAAGAAGCAGGCAAAGTAGTAATTGCCTATGAACCTGTATGGGCAATAGGCACAGGCAAGACAGCTACCCCGGATCAGGCACAGGATGCCCATATCCATATACGGTCCTGGCTGACCGGTCGTTTCGATTCCGGTATTGCAGGGCAAATTCGAATATTGTATGGTGGTTCGGTTAAACCGGAAAATGTCAATGAATTAATGGCGCTCCCCGATGTAGACGGAGCTCTTGTTGGTGGTGCATCTCTCAAACCAGAGAACTTTAGCCAAATTGTGAGTTGCCGAATTAGTTAATTAAAAGAGCAACTTAAAGGACATGTTTTGTACTCTATATTAATAGTAGTCTACGTTATTGTATGTATCCTCTTAGTTCTTACTGTCTTGCTCCAGCAAGGCAAAGGCGCTGAGATCGGTGCTGTGTTCGGGTCCAGTGATACCATTTTTGGCAGTGCAGGACCAGCCTCCTTTCTGCACAAGATCACTTCAGGACTGGCAGTATTCTTTATGGTTTTTGCTCTTATTCTCACCTATTTGTCAGCTCACAGGGTTGAGGATTCGATAATGCAGGACGTGGAGGTAACTACCAGTCCTGTTGCTACCAAGCCAGGTGAAATTCCTGAGGCTACAGAAACTATCGAGACTACTGAGACCTTAATTCCTAAAACTGTTAAAACTGCTCCTGCACCAGTAACCGAAGTTGAGAAACCTGTGCAAGGCCCGGATGAAAAAACAAATACTCTGGCTGAAGATAGCCAGCCGAAGGAAGAATAGCCTAAAAACATTGTACCATCAACAACTCAATCTGAGACCTCTAAATAGTATTTTGCCGAAGTGGTGGAATAGGTAGACACGCCATCTTGAGGGGGTGGTGGGCAAAACCCGTGGGGGTTCGACTCCCCCCTTCGGCACCATATTTCAGGGTTTTTGCAGTATAATCATCTTATGGGAAAAAGTGGTTTATTTGTGAGTTCAATGGCTGCCGGGTCTCTTCACAGGTAATCTAATCGTAAAGGTAGATCCCTTGCCTGGTTCGCTTCCCCCTGAAACCGTGCCCCTGTGGGCCTGAA
>JAFDDO010000134.1 GCA_019310825.1 Deltaproteobacteria bacterium
GGCTGGGGGGTCGAGTTGGCAAAACTATTTAACCGGCCGCTGAGCGTCTATGATCAGGAACGAAAGGGGTGGTTTTCCTGGGAGGACAGCCAATGGGTTGAGAACACACCGGTGATTACCTCAGATACGTTTGCCGGCACCGGAACCCGCCACCTCTCCGATGACGGTCGGCAGGCCCTCCGCGATCTTTTCATCCGCTCCTTCGGTCCTGCGGAGCAAAACTAGTGAATGAATAGCGAATGGAGTCGCACCAAGATAACATATTGAAGAGATGTGGAGCCTTGTCGGACAAAATTAACCAAATGATATATTACCGAAAAGATACTGAAGGGAGGGCTGCTTGAGGGCTAAGGTCCACCTTTTTGACCCCAAAAATATACATTTAAGAGATAAGGACCCAACAAAAACATTCTGCGGACAAGCCGCAGATGTTCGCGTTATGCGAAAAGAAATTAAATGCGAGTATGGGATATCAATCCGGGATATCTGAATCGGCAAAGTCTGCTGGGTGAGCACCGAGAGCTACATGGTATCGTTTCGATTATTGTGAACAAAAAGAAGGGATATTCTAACCACCCAGAGACTGTTCGCTGGGTCGGCTATCTTTGGGCTCTGAGACAACGTCACCAGCTACTGGTAGCTGAAATGTCGCTTAGAGATTTTACTGACAAGTCCCCTGTTATTATGCTCGATAATAAGGGCGTATGGCCTGAAACATATATTGATGAGCCCTTTCAGCAGTTTCAAATACTCAAATCCAAGTATCGCAATAAGGAGCAGGGCCGTATACCATTACCGAAAAACGCGCAGCAATTATGGAGCCAACATAAATATTCCACGCTTGCACGAGACGTAACTCTCTACAAGAAGTTGGGTAGGGATGTTTCCGGGATGAAATGTGATCATGAATTTTCCGAGTTGGCAAAAATGGTCACTGAGGTGTTGAGGAAGTCTCCATCGGTTGGTGGCCTGCGGAATGCGTTGCAACATATGTGGGGCTACGTGTCTAATTTTACTTCTATTCAGAAGCGCGAAGTCGAATCGTGGTCGTTAAGTAGGTTGTTGGAAGAAATACAGTGGCACGCTTTGGCGAACAAAGAACCATATCTAACCTCCTCTACCGCGCTAAGCGAGCTAAAGGCGTGGATACCAAATGCATAACCAGGCGCTTCTTGTGCCAAGATAGTCCGATATTTTGGGATTAGGGATTAGTCCCTATAAAATGGGTCATTGTTACCCAAAGGGTGAGAGCCTGTGAGGTCTCAAGTCCCTTCTGGCCAGAGTTTAGCCGACAGGTTAGTAGTATCTTGGGGGGGTTGGGTTATTCACGGTGCACTATCTGGCGACTTTTTGTGGATCGCCGATAAAATGTCGCCGATATAAAAAGTACTGTCGCGGTCAGACATAGATGATCTCTTCGGCGATCCGTTTTTTGATGGAAATATATTGTACTTATATTAAGCCAATAATCCTTTGCGATCTTTACTCGAACTCCTCCGACTCTTCTGTCGGATAGAATAGATACAATCCGTCTTCTCTTATTTTTTCCGGGTTTTCGCCCAGAAGTCGCTCCTCTGCCTCTTGTCGGAAAACCCGTGCCTGTTTTTCCAGATGACCCAGTTTCTCTGTGACACCAGATTCACTAAGCATATTTTTGACAGTAAAAAAAATATCTTTGCTTCCGTAAAGAAGCTTTCCTTCCTTAAGAATCTTACAGGCCACCATGTGCTTGAAGGTATCGAAGTGAAGCTGATTCCGTACCCGCGCCATTTTTTTTACGATATAATCGATTTCCTCATTCAGGTAAGGAGTAACAAGAGCCCGGTATTTTTTCTGGTATATGCAATCGTCCAATTTTTTCATCCAGGCATCAGGAACATCATCACGCACAATCACGACAAGATCAAGATCGGAGCCTTTGACAAGCCTTCCGGTACTCCTCTCTGGCCGAAGGACATCATGCGCCATATTGTACACAATATCTCCGGCAAGGATAAAACACACTTTTTCATGCAAAAGCCATTCGTTTTCCAGCTGGTTTTCAAGACCTGCCACGACATCATACGCTATCTCAAATTTGTATCTGCTCACCTCATCAATATGCGTCCTAACCATTTGCACCTTTCGCTTCACAGAATTTTCATCTCCCACAAGTCCGACCACAGAGTATGTCAAAAACTCCCGCAAGACAGATGGAGAAAGGCGGGCAAACCCCTCCACCCTTCGATCAAGCCTGAGATAACTGATACCGGCAGTATGGGTCTGCAGACTTTTAGAAAGTCGACAGGTTCGCCATAAGGCTAAATCGTCTCCACCGGATAGTGTCCTGATCTCGGATCCTGTCAGCGGTCCGCTCTTTTTGATGAGGCTGATAGCTTTTTTTTCTAGAGACGAATTTGTCATGGAAAGGATTGTTTTTTATTAGAATATTCCGTTTTTTGTCGATGTGAACGATATTCCGGCTTCAGTCAAAAAATAATTTTCTACTGGTAAGCGCCGACATGAAGGAAACCGTGCCTTCCTCAAAATTAGGATAAAAGACACGGCTTTTGGTTAGCTTTCAGATATTATATCAGGAGATGTTCTCGATACTAAAGCCCTTTTGCTGGAGTATCTTATCGTTAGCGAGCAGTTCTCGTCCTGCAATGCTATCCAGCACGTAAATCAAATTTCCTCCGTTTTCTGCGTATTTCTGACCATAGGAAATGGGAACTTCAGGGGTTGGTTCAGCCAGTAACGATTCGGCTACGGGTCCGGTCTTGCGTTCACCGTTAGCCAGCAGCACCACAGTTTTCGCCTGGTAGACCAATTCAGCACCCATGCTGATTGCATAATGCGGACATTTTTCTTCAGAAGTAAAATGTCCATCCATCAAGGCGTCAGTAACGGTATTGTCATCCAGCTTCACTAACAGGACCTTGCTGTCCGCAAAGGGAATTCCCGACTCGTGAAAGGCCACGTGGCCTCGTCCGCCGACTCCGATGACTTGCAAGTCCATACCGCCGCCATTCTCGATTTTACGGGCATAGCCCTCGAGTATATCCTCCCGAATCCAGTTTAGGTACTCGGAAGCCGGGTTAACTTTGATGACAATCGATTTGCCAGCGTCGGTTCCCGCCTCGTGCCAATCTTCCGGGTTCGAGTGAAGTTCGTCGATAAGTTTCTTTTGGTCGATCAGGCAACCATAGGGGACACTGCTTTCGCACAAATTGCGGTTCAGAAGACCAAAAAATTCCTGGATCATAAAATAGCAATAGCTTTCCGGGTGAATCACGCGTTGCTGGGCATTTTCGCCGGGGAGCCCGACGTATTCATCCAAGTTAAAACTCCGAATCCGACTGGGGTCGAATTCACCAGCATTGGCCGCCTTGGCCAAATGTTTGTAAAGTCCGGTGGGTGAGTTTCCTGTCGCCAGTCCCAATACGAATTCCTTTTTATTGTCAAGCGATTCGGTGATAATCTTTTTGACAATTTCCGCCGCTTTTTCGCTCATGTGGTCAAAATCATGCGTTACTATCACTTTGATAGGCATTCATTGCCTCCTTAGGGAATTAAGAATTAAGAATTTATTGAATATCGCGTTATTGGCCAAGGTTGGTCTTTACCGCTTCGGCAACCTGGGCGCAATATTTTTCAGTCAGGTCGTCGCTGGGCCCCTCCACCATGACACGACAAAGGTTTTGCGTGCCGGAGTAGCGCACCAGGACCCGGCCCTGATCCCCGAGTTCCGTTTCAACTTGTCTGATCGCCTCCATTAACTGAGGCACGGTAGATATTCCCGGTTTTCTCTTGACCTCTACATTGATCAATTTTTGCGGGTAAACATCCATCAAGGTCGCCAGTTCGGAAAGCGGTTTCCCTTCCCTGACCATCGCCGCAATCAGTTGCATGGCTGTAAGGATACCGTCACCGGTCGTATGATGGTCTAAAAATATCATGTGACCGGAGTCTTCACCGCCGATTACCGAGCCCAGTCGCTGCATGTCTTCCAATACATACCGGTCCCCCACCTTGGAGGCATGGTGTTTAAACCCGTATTTTTTGCATGCGACTGACAGGCCAAGGTTGCTCATTATTGTGCTTACCAGAAGGTCATTTTTCAATTTTCCCTGTTCTTTCAGCATCTTGGAGCAAATGATCAGAATTTGGTCTCCGGTGATGGTGTTCCCTTTTTCATCCACAGCGATCAACCGGTCACCATCGCCGTCAAAAGCCAACCCGATCGCGGCGCCGTTTTCCACCACCCGTTTTTCAAGATCCTCTGTATATTGGGAACCACAATTGTCATTGATATTCAGGCCGTTGGGTTGATTATGGATGACATCAAAATCAGCGCCCAACTCAAAAAACGCATTGGGAGCCACTTTATAAGTCGCACCATTGGCCGTATCAAGAACGATCTTCATTCCTTCCATGGACAATTCCCGGGGAAAGGAATGTTTTAAAAAGACAGTATAACGCCCGGGAGCATCCTCCATGCGGTAAGCACGGCCCATTTCTTTCGCAGGAGGAACCATTTTGGGAAGTTTGCCGTTCAGAATAAGCTCTTCAATCGTTTCTTCCTGTTCATCGGAAAGTTTAAAACCGTTGCCGGAAAAGATCTTGATGCCGTTGTCCTGATAAGGATTATGGGAGGCAGAGATTACAATACCGGCATCAGCGCGCATACTTTCCGCGATGAAAGCGATTCCAGGCGTGGGCAACACGCGGACTAAATACGAAATACCACCCATTGAACTGATGCCTGCTTCAAGCGAGCTTTCCAGCATGTAACCAGAAATACGGGTGTCCTTGCCGATGACCACAGTGGTTCTGTGATCCTGATTTTTAAATATATGAGTCACTGCCTGGCCGACAGAAAAAGCCATATTGGCGTCCATCGGGTAGCGGTTGGCTTCCCCTCTGATTCCGTCGGTACCGAATAGTTTACCCATAGGTTGACCTCCTTACTGAAAAAATAATCGATTATTGCTCAAGCAAGTTCAAAAATGGCAAGATTACCGTGGCTTTCTGCCAGATACCATCAACAATTTGCTTAAGCCACTTCACACCTTCTTGCGAAACTCCGGTTGGCAAACTTTGCACGACATCTATGTAGCTGCTGCTGGTTTCCTTCTTGTGATTGTAAAATCCGGTAAGGAAGCGGTCGCGCTCTCCAGGTTCTTTTATAATCGGATCCTTTTCGGTGAACAGTTCACAAACTTCTCCTCTTTTCTGGTAAAAATTCCGTTTGGCCACTGCAATTTTACCCTTATGGCCATTTGATTCAAGGGAATCCGGCATTTTCTCGGCCATTGCCCTGAGACGCTTGATGCGTTCTGCTTTTGCCAATGACAGTTTGTCAATGAGGCCATCGTAAAGAAGGTCGCCAAATTCCTGGTTGTTGAAAAAAGGTTGGCGGACGTAAACGTACCATTGCTCTAACGCCATCAGATTCGCCAGATAAAGGATGTTATTTCTCACGATATTGGCAAGCTTGTTGTAAGTTTTGGGGGTAGTGTCAATAATTTTACCAGGGTGTTTTTTGGAAATGATGAATTGATTTTCCTGGGGTACGTCCTCACGCAAAACAGATCCTGCAGCGACAACATTGCCGTATCCCATTCGCAATGGTCCTACCATACCACCTTGTCCGCCCAGGAAAAT
>JAFDDO010000135.1 GCA_019310825.1 Deltaproteobacteria bacterium
TTCCAGGTATTGGCGTCGGTGATGAAGCACAGGCGTACAGATACTGAAAACGAGGACCGTATGCCGTGGTTCCTCAGCCGAATACAATACTCCACTGAAATCCTGGGCAAGGGGGGCCTCGTGGCCCTTGGCGGAGGCTACCGAGATGCCGACTATGGACAGGACAGCTCTAATAATACAGACCGCTGGCTGGTTTGCGGCGAGCTGAAGTATGTCACAGGTCCCTTTACTTTTAAGGGAGGGCTCTGGACCGGTGAGGGCATCGTGCGCAACTTCCTGCGCTATGATCTGGATATGGCTGAGGGCGGAGAACCTGCGGCAGCATACGGCGGATGGGCCGATCTCACTTATGCAGTCAATGACAAGACCACGATGACTGCGGGTTACGGCTTTGACAATCCTAATAATGGCGACATAGGCGACCTGACCGACACCAACGACCGTCGCTTCACGCGCAACGAACAGTACTTCGTCAATACCTGGTATTCACTGTCCAAACCACTTAAGGTCGGTGCTGAGTATATTTACATCGAGACTGAACGGCATGAGCAAATTCATTCAGGAAACCGCTTTACGGTCTCCATGCAGTATGCCTTCTGAGGATAAAAATGGTATCGGATATTTCATATAGGCCATTATCTGGTATGGGGGTCTCTCTCTTATATTCAGATTTGGAAAGGAGGTTAAAGACATTAAATGAAGTCAAGGGCAAAAAATAACTGTTTATGAATGTTAATGACAATGAAAGATAATAATTTTTTATCAAAATAGTGGTATGCAAAAGTTCATTATGCGTACAATTATAATAGCATTTAAGGAGTTTGATCTATGTCAAAGAAAGAAGCTATAGAAACATCGGAGGCACAGATTGCCGTTCACATGAAAGAGGAAAATTATTTTTATCCTCCTGCAAAATTTATTGCTCAGGCAAATCTGACAGACGAAAGTGTACATGACCGGTTCAGCCTTGATAACTTTCCTGAATGTTTCAAGGAATATGCTGATTTACTGGACTGGTACAAGTACTGGGATACAACACTTGATACAAGTGATGCGCCTTGCTGGAAGTGGTTTGTCGGCGGAAAGATAAATGCGTGTTACAACTGTGTGGACAGACATCTTGAAAAGAACAAAAACAAGACGGCAATCCACTGGGTCCCGGAACTTGAGAATGAACGAATTCAGCATCTTACCTATCAGGAACTTTATGTAAAGGTCAACGAGTTTGCCGCGCTCCTTCGTGACTTTGCAGGTCTAAAGGCAGGAGACAGGGTGACGCTTCACCTGCCCATGGTAGCGGAACTCCCGATAACCATGCTTGCCTGCGCCAGGCTCGGCATTATTCACTCCGAGGTCTTCGGAGGTTTCAGCGGCAACGCTTGCGCAGACAGGATCGTGGACTCCCAAAGCAATGTACTCATAACCATTGACGGTTATTACCGGGGCGGCAAACTCCTTGATCATAAAGCAAACGCCGACATAGCTGTTAAAAAGGCGGAAAAGGAAGGCCAGACCGTTGATAAGGTCCTAATATGGCAGCGTTATCCGGGAAAAAACTCGAGTCCGACACCCATGGTCGAAAATCGTGATTTTATTGTCAATGATGTGGTCAAGGATTATCGCGGCAAAAGAGTGGATCCGGTACCCATGCCTGCTGAAGCCCCCCTCTTCCTGATGTATACAAGTGGCACCACAGGAAAGCCCAAGGGATGTCAGCACAGCACAGGCGGATATCTTGCCTATGTGACAGGCACATCAAAATATATCCAGGATATCCACCCGGAGGATGTTTACTGGTGTATGGCGGATATCGGATGGATCACGGGTCATTCATACATTGTTTACGGCCCATTGGCCCTGGGCGCATCGTCAGTTATTTTCGAAGGCGTGCCCACCTATCCCGACGCCGGACGGGCATGGAGGATAGCAGAAGAATTAGATGTAAATATCTTCCACACAGCGCCGACCGCCATACGGGCACTTAGAAAGGTCGGCCCTGACGAACCCGCCAAGTACAATTATCACTTCAAGCACATGACCACGGTCGGAGAGCCCATCGAGCCGGAAGTGTGGAAATGGTATTACAATGTAGTTGGAAAGAAAGAGGCCGTAATAGTTGATACGTGGTGGCAGACTGAGAACGGTGGTTTTCTCTGCAGCACCGTGCCTGGAATGAATCCCATGAAGCCGGGCAGCGCGGGTCCGGGTGTACCAGGTATTCATCCGATAATCTATGACGATGATGGTAACGTACTTCCTGCCGGAGCAGGAAAGGCGGGCAATATATGCATACAGAATCCATGGCCTGGGCAGTTCCAGACCATATGGGGAGATCGTGATAGATTTGTCTCTACCTATTTTGAAAGGTATTGCAAGAACAAAAAGAGCAAGGACTGGCGTGACTGGCCGTACCTTGCCGGTGATGCCGCCACGTTGGCCGAAGATGGATACTATCGTATCCTTGGGAGAATTGATGACGTAATCAATGTCTCCGGACACCGGCTAGGGACCAAGGAGCTCGAGTCTGCTTCTCTCGATGTCCTTGAAGTGGCGGAGGCGGCGGTTGTCCCTGTACATGACGAGATAAAGGGAATGGTCCCTGACCTGTATGTCTCTCTGAAGCCCGGATATGATCAAAGTCCTGAATTGGCTGCCAAAATTTCACAGAGTCTCTGTGATTCCATTGGTAAAATCGCAAGGCCGAGAAAGGTCTGGATCGTACCGGATATGCCGAAAACACGCTCCGGGAAGATCATGCGCAGGGTGCTGGCAGCCATATCCAATGGCAAGGACGTAGGTGACACGACTACATTGGCAAATCCCGATATTGTCACTGAAATCCACAAGATGTCACAAGACATGATAGAAGAGCTGAAAGAGAGCAAAAAAGCGCTCATGAAGGAATAATTCAGTGCATTAGAGCGTCTTTTAAGAAGGAGATAAATATGGCAGCTCAAGCTATAAAAGAACCAGCGCAGGCCTGGATTACTACCTTTGCAGGTACTGCGATCAACCTGTGTCTGGGCATATTATATGCCTGGAGCATATGGAAATCGTCCTTAGTTAATGTGGACAAGGCCGGTCAAGTCATTGAAGGGGGCTTGAATGAAGGCTGGACCTATCTAACCAATGCCCAGGCTGCAACGCCGTTTTCTTTATGCATTATCATCTTTGCCTTGTTAATGATCCCTGGAGGCCGCATACAGGATAAATTCGGCCCCAAGGTGGGTGCAACCGTGGGCGGCCTTTTTCTCGCCGCAGGTTGTATCGTTGCCGGATTGATGAAGAGTTATGCCGGGCTAGTTTTTGGTTTCGGCATACTTGGCGGCATTGGTATGGGTATTGGTTATGCCTCCCCCACCCCTGCTGCCCTGAAGTGGTTCGGTGCCCACAAACGAGGTCTTGTTGCAGGCCTTGTAGTAGGCGGTTATGGAGGGGCGGCCCTCTATATCGGCCCCCTGGCGCAGTATCTGATTGACCACTATGGGATAACAGGAAGCTTTGTAGGTCTGGGAATATTGTTCGCCGTGGTGGTTATCATTGCGGGTCAGCTCCTGCTAACACCTCCGGAAGGATATGTGCCTCCAGGACCCAAAGTTGCGGCAACCGCCAAGCAGATGGCAGCGTCAACCAAACATAATTGGAATGCCTCGGAGATGTTGAAGACCTGGCAGTTCTTTGCCCTGGTATTCATGTTCATGCTCACGACACAGTCCGGGCTTCTGATCATTGCGAATGCTAAAGGCCTTATGGTTAGCGCAGGCAAGAATATCCCATTCCTTGCGGCAAACGCGTGGATTCTTGTCTCGTTTGGAGGTTTTATCAATGCAGCCGGACGAGTCGGTACCGGTTCCTATTCAGATAAGATCGGGCGGGTTAATGCCTACACAATAAACTGCACCATATCGGCCATATGCCTGTTCTCATTACCATTTGTAATTGCGATGCAGAATGTCGTGCTTCTGTTTGTGGTCGTGGGCATTGCATACTGGCAGTATGGCGGCGGTCTTGCCCTGTTGCCATCCTTTACCGCTGACTTCTACGGGCCCAAGAACCTGGGATTCAACTACGGTTTGGTATTTCTGGGCTGGGGTCTTGGCTTTTTCATGGCAAGGCTGGGCGGCACGATTGAAGATTTAACAGGCAGCCTGAATACTGCTTTCTATATCTCAGGGGCCTTGCTGATTGTAGGAGTTATCCTAGCGCGTCTTACAACAAGGCCTAAATACGCTGTAGAAGAAGCTTAAAAAGCATGGCATTCTTCACGACAAGTCATTGGCAGTGAAATTTGAAATTGGAAAAAACACAACGATGTAGATTTGTTACCTGATTTCGAATTTCGAATTTCCATTTTCGACAAAAAGGACGCGTGTTATAATACACGCGTCCTTTTTTTTAAGGAGATAGCCGTATGAGAACTGATCGCTTTGATATCCTGCACCCCAGACGCTGTTGCCTCCTGGTCATTGATCCCCAGGAGCGCCTCATGAAGGCCATTCATAAAGCAGACAGGGTAATAGCCAATACCGCCCTTATGATACACTGTGCCAAGACTATGGAAATACCTATTGTATCAACAACACAATATGAAAAGGGTCTCGGACCATTTGTACCTGAGCTTGCCAAGCTGCTTGCGGATGTCACTTGTGTGGACAAGATTGAGTTCAATGCTTTGGCAAACTACAATGTGAAACAGGTCCTTGCCAATCTGCCTGCTGCTGTTGATACTCTTATTATGGTAGGTGTTGAGGCTCATATATGCGTTTATCAGACTGCCGTTTGCGCAATCAAAATGGGATACAAGCCGTGGATAGTGTCTGATGCAGTATCATCCAGAAAAAAGCGAAATACTAAATTAGCTTTGAGCCGGATGGAAGCCCTCGGAGCATCTGTAGGACCGTCGGAGATGGCGGTTTACGAGCTGCTTGGGAAGGCCGGGACTCCGACGTTTAAGGCCATGTTGCCACACCTCAGGTGAATAAAACTGTAATTTCGCTCAAAATGCTCCAGATGCAAGACGCGAAATTTTTGAGGAATAAGACGTACTGGGTGTACGTCGCAGTGACGAGAAAATTGAAGTAACGCAGCAAATGGAGTATTTTCAGCGAAATCATGAATCACATTTTTCCCTGGACACTAACCGCTCTAAGTATAATAGGGGCAATACTGAACATAAGAAAAAAACGTTCTGGTTTTGCAGTCTATACAATAGCCAACATTGGCTGGATAATCGTGAATATCTACCACGGCATTTATGCACAGGCTGCCCTGTTTATAGTCTTCACCGGGCTTTCTATCTGGGGATGGATAGAATGGGGGCGCAAAAAGTGGGGCAGACGTGACGGCATTCCTTGAAACCTTTGAACACGGAGCTGATATAGGGATCAGGGGTAAAGGCAAGTCAGTGTCAGAGGCCTTTGAAAATGGTGCGAAGTCAATGTTCTCGCTTTTAGTGGAAGACCTTGATACAATCACACCGGAAAAATCAGTCATAATTTCCTGCGAATCCTATGATCTGGAGGGTTTGTTTGTTGCCTGGCTCAATTCCCTTCTGGCTGAATCTGACATGCAAAGGCTGATATTCAGCGACTTCAAAGTTAAAATACATGATCTTAGACTTACAGG
>JAFDDO010000136.1 GCA_019310825.1 Deltaproteobacteria bacterium
CATAAGAAATGAGTGATTTAAGAAAGTATATTGCCAAACGCAAAGCTCGTGATCCTGAATTCGCTAAAAATTATGAATCAGGGTACCAGGAATTCAAAATCGGAGTCATGTTGAAAATGGCATGAGAGGAAGTCGGTTTAACTCAAGAGCAACTGGCAGAAAAACTCCATACAAAAAAAACAGCAATTTCCTGCCAGTTATCAGCATCAGATTCAGACCCAAATATCGACTAATTTACCGGTCAAGGCGTACTTTTTTATCTCCTTACCATACGCCCCATAATTACCAGCTTTATCATTTTGTCCATATCCCATAAATATTATTCCGTTTCTGTGTTGATTATGATGCTGGAAACGGACAACGCCTTTATATTCAATGGTCTTAACTGGATTAAGAGCAGTTTGGACGGGTACAAGTGCCCCTGTGGTCTCAATATTCATATGTCTGAATAAGTAACTGGTTGATGATGTTATATTTTATGTATATTTTGATTTTTATATATCAATAATTTGAGTCTAAATCAATCTTTTTATCATACCCATAATCCGGATAAACCGGAATAGGATACAGGAAAATACGGGACCTCATTGACTTTAAGCAAAAAATCATCAAATCCCACCCACCCACGAGCTTGAGCAGAATATTTTTATCCTGTCCTTTCAGATATTTGAATGAAATCTTTCAATTTTTCCATACAGCCTTGATTTTTCAAAGCTAAACCCTAATGGCTAACAGCTAATCGCTCAACTTGGCTCATAGTTTCTGATTACTAAACATCTGTTTTCCTAGTGAGCTAAACAATAAGTTATGAGCCAAATAATGCAGGAATTGCGAATTTATGGTTTAGGGGATTAAATGTATTCAAATGAAAGCCGACTTAGATAACTTCTGCGTGATCCTTCACGAACCCCGCTATCCGGAAAATATTGGGGCTGCTGCCCGATGTTGTCGCAACATGGGTATTCCTGAGCTAATCGTTGTCCGTCCATATAGGTTTGATTTGGAAAAGATGCTTAGGATGGCCACACATGAGGCAGCATACCTAATAGAAAACATGCTCCTTTTTGACGATCTTGAGGAGGCCTTAGGCCCATTCAGGCATGTAGTGGGCACGACGGCCCGGACCGGCCGGCAACGCTTACCTTCTCATACTCCACGTAATATGGCAGAAAAACTGATTGATCTGGGCCCCAAAAATCGTATTGCCCTCCTATTTGGCTCAGAAAGTTGCGGTCTCACAAATTCCCAGTTACGACTGTGCCAGTCTCTTGTTAATATACCTACGACAACTTTTTCATCTATCAATTTAGCCCAAAGTGTTATGATATTATGTTATGAACTATTCATAGCCAAAGGCCATGAGAAAACGGTCTATCCAAAGCTCGCCACTACAAGGGAGCTTGAGGGCATGTATAAACATTTGAAAGGGGCATTTACGGCCGTTGAATTGACTAATCCTCAAAATCCGGAATATTGGGTAGATAATGCGAGACGACTTTTGGGAAGGCAGGAACTCAGGTCTCGGGAAGTGAAAATAATCCGGGGATTCTGTCAACAGATCCTATGGACCATTGAGAACAAGAAATATTTTAAGCAATGATTACGCTGAAAAAGCCCAATCTGCGACGTTGTTTCAATTTTCCAGTCTTTGCGACGTACGATAAAAGCACTTCTCATTCCTGGAAAATTTCGTGCCTTGCATCTCGGGCTTTTTGAGCGGAATCATGTTTCAGACTTTTTGCAGTGTAATGTGTATTCAGCAATGAAAAAAAATGCCGTAGTTCCCAAAAAGATTAAAGGGACTATCCTGGCATTTCTCCTGTGGTCAGTATTTATGGCCCCGCTTCATGCTGAAGAAAACAATGCAGATGTAGCGGTAATAGTTTCTTCGCAGATCAGACCTTATGTAATGGCCCTTGAGGGACTACGTTCCAAATTCCAACAACCCTTAACAATATATTATCTGAATTCAAACCCGGAACTCATTCGCCATAAATTAAGTCAGGAACGCTATGACCTGCTGATAGCTGTAGGACCAGAAGCATCTGTCCTTGCTTGGTCAACGTTAAATCCTGGTGACAAGAAAATTGCCCTTATGGTCCTCGACCAGCAAAAACTACTGGCGGACCCTGAACCATGTGGAGTGGATCTGAGGATACCCATTAGGGACCAGATAAAACTAATAAAAGAACGGCTCGGAGACAGAAGAAAAATTGGAATCCTTTACAATCCAGTGGAAAACAGGGAGTGGGTAGAGCAAGCGCAAAAACAGGGCTCTGATTTTGGAGTCAGTGTCGTACCTTTACCTGTTTATAAGAGGCATGAGATTACAAAGGTCCTTTCCTCAGCTTATCAGAATATTGACACTTTGTTGTTCATCCCGGATTCTACGGTAATTTCAAAGGCATTACTATCGCATCTGGTTAAAGACGCTTTGCTCCATGGAATTGCAGTTGTGGGTTATAACCACTTCTTCATGGAAATAGGGGCGGTTCTGGCCTTTAATATAGATTATGAAAAAGTCGGGGTTTTAGGTGCCGAGCATACTTAGGCAGTGCCGGGCCATCCAGGTCTTTGGGAGATGTGCCATGAGGGCTTTAACTTTTCAGCAGAGGTTGTTGCTGGGGGTATTGCTTTTACTCGGCACTACAACAATTACCCTTGGCCTGGTTGGGGCCCATCTGGGTGAAACTTTTTTGCGTATCCGGTTTGAAGACCGCATGGCTTTTCTGGCTAGATATCTAGCCCTTAACTCCGAAGTGGGCGTGCTCATAGGTGATCAAAAGATGCTTGGTCGTCTGGCAAACAACCTCCTATCAGAAAAAGACGTCGTTCAAGTCCTTATAGAAGATGCAAATGGTGAGATTCTGGTAAAGGTGGAATCCGGCCTTCACACTCACTCAAAAGAGGCCGTTTCCGAAATACGGCTTAGGCAACAGGAGGAAAACCAAGCCTTTTGGGGCTCTTCAGCACAAAATCAAACACTTGGTAAAGTACATGTAGTTTATTCTATCTCAGGAATCGACGAGCTGCTGGCCAAACTCAGGACAAGATACATTGTAGCTGTTATTGGTCTCGCAGCCGTTGGATTATTGGCCTTTTTCTTCTTCAGCCGTTCATTGGTAGCACCATTGAAAGAACTTGTTAAGGCTTCAAGGATAGTGGCAAAAGGGGACCTGAACGCCCGTGTTAAACCAGGCTCACTACCAGAGACCAACGAACTTGCTGAAGCATTTAACCACATGTTGGGCTCCCTGGACGAGAGCCGCAAGAGCCTTGAAGAAACATACCAGGAGATGATTCAGCAAAAGGCCCTGGCAGAGGTGGGCCACTTTGCCCTCACAGTGGCTCACGAGGTCAAAAACCCTCTGGGAATCATTAAAGGGGCTTTAGATATACTTAAAAAACAGGATATTGATCATGCGGTTAAATCAACCATGATTGAATATATTGACGACGAAGTAAGAAGGTTAAATCGACTTATCCAAGATTTTTTAGACTTCTCCAGGCCTCGTAAGGCCATGTTCGAAAAAACTGAGTTAAACGCCTTGATGAAAGACTTGCTGCAACGGCTGCGGCTGGAATGGGAAGAAAAGGGTATTGTTATTGATGCCGATATTCCCGAGGAAAAATGTCTGTCACAAGCAGATCCGGACATGCTTTCTCAAGCACTGCTTAATGTTATTAAAAATGCCTGTGAAGCATGTGATACTGACGGGCATGTATTGGTAAAAACCAGCCTGTCTCATGGTAATTGGATTACTCAGATAGCAGATACTGGAAAGGGTATGGATCAGGAGACGCAAAAGAGGGCACTTGAACCTTTTTATACTACTAAGGCTCAAGGCACGGGTCTTGGGCTGGCCTATGTTGTCAGGGTCATCGAGATCCATGGAGGTGAAATGAGTTTCAGGGAAAATCATCCCAAGGGGATGATTTTTGAAATACGGCTTGAATGTAGAAAAATATAACTATTTAGGTAACTTATTAATTTACCGTGAAAATACATTTATTAGCCACAGACTCACACGGACATTTTATCCGCTGGTGGGTCCATCAGCGGATAAGGTCTTTTGTCTGTGTGTGTCCGAGTGGGTGGCTAATTATTTTCATGCGTGGAGGCGACGAAAAAAGTCCCCATCATGACAGTTTAGAGAAGGAGACGCTAAAGGAATTATGGCTTTCATATTGATAGTTGATGATGAATCCAAAATGCGACACATCCTGAAGATTATGCTGAGCCTTGAGGGGCACAACGTGGAAGAGGCTCAAGACGGTGAAACAGCCCTGGCAATGGTTCGGGAGAAGGCCTACGATCTTGTTGTTTCAGATATACGTATGCCAAAAATGGATGGGTTTGCCTTGCTCGATCATATCCAGGCAATGGAAGTCCCTTGTCCTGTAATCATCATCACTGCATACGCAACTATTGACTCTGCTGTTGAGGCTATGAAGAGAGGGGCGGTGGACTATATTACCAAACCCCTCGAGGAGCTACACATAATACTGACGGTAGAGAAGGCCCTGGGTGTATCAAAAATCCTGACGGAGAACAGAGAACTCAAAGAGCAACTGAATAGATCTATAGGAGATGCCGATCTGGTATGTGTATCCAAAGCCATGGAGCATCTCCTAGAGACGGCCCAAAAAGTGGCTGCAAAGGCGGATACAACGGTCCTGATTACTGGCGAATCCGGTACAGGTAAAGAAATAGTAGCGAGATTCATCCACCAAAATAGCCCTAGAGCCCAAAGGCGTTTCGTAACGGTTAACTGTGCGGCAATAACAGCAAGCCTGGTAGAAAGCATTTTGTTCGGCCATGAACGAGGGGCCTTCACCGGGGCAGACAGACGTAAACAGGGATTTTTCGAGTACGCAAGTGGTGGAACTCTATTTTTGGACGAGATAGGTGATCTTCCCTTAGAGGCCCAGGCAAAGCTCCTAAGGGCCCTTCAGGAAAAAATCGTTCAGCGTGTAGGTGGAAATGAACCGATCGAAGTGGATGTAAGGGTAGTTTGCGCTACAAATCAGGACCTTGACTCCCTGGTGAAACAGGGAAAATTCAGATCGGATCTCTTATATAGGGTTGATGTTTTTCCACTTCACATCCCCCCGTTAAGAGATAGAATAGATGCCATAGTGCCACTGGCAGAGCATTTCATGCGGAAATTCAGAGAACGACTTTCAGGAAGACATCTTCTAACTCAAGGTGCTAAAAGGATCCTGATGGACCATGCTTGGCCTGGAAATGTAAGAGAGCTGGCAAATGCCGTGGAGAGGGCCGTTATCCTGGCCGGAGAAGAACCTATAACCACAGAACACCTATCTTTTTTGAGAACCAGCACTGTACGGACCGGAACTGCTGAAGCTTGGAAGCTTCCCCCGGGCGGTCTGGTCCTTGAAACATTGGAACGTGATCTTATACATCAGGCCATGGAAATGACCGGTAATAACCAAAGTGCTGCTGCAAGGCTATTAGGCATTACCCGTTCAAAGCTCAGAACCAGGGTAAAGCAACTGGAGGCATTCAGTTGATAACCAACAGCCGGATCTGTTTCATATATCAAAACATGCCCACATTTATGACGCAGGTCATCGCAATCCTGTCGTTTCTTTTGGCTGGCGCTCAAATCGCCCTAGCTATAGATACATCTCTTCTCTTTGTAGGCGAAGACCTGTCAGTGCTTACTATCGCATCAAGGAGGGCAGAGCCTATAGAACAGGCACCTGCCGTGGCCCAGGTAATCACAAAGGAAGACCTTGAGCGTAATGGAGTCCGAACCCTTGGAGAGGCTCTGTCCATGCTGCCAGGGTTTTATATGTCGTCCAGGGAATGGGGTACCCAGCCCTATCTCAGGGGGGTATCAAATAGTATCCTTTTCCTTTACGACTCGGTCCCATTAACATCAGACAATACAAAGACTATCAATCCCCTGGACGAAGAACTTTCCCTGTACAATATAGAACGCATAGAGGTAATACGAGGGCCCGGCTCAGTTCTGTGGGGTCCGGATGCTTTTGCAGGAATAGTAAACATTGTTCCCAAGCAGGGCAGAGATGTTGATGGAGTAGAATTAAATCTGGACGTAGGAACTCCAGATCACGAAGCAGATTTCAATATCAATTGGGGAAAAAATGCAGGGCTTTGGGAGGCATTTCTGTCAATCAGTGCGACAAGGCTTGAGCCCATGCAGAACAAGTATAATGTAGTAAGGTTCGAAGGAGATGAATCCAGCGAGCGGCTTGGATATTCAAGGGTGGATGACTCCAAATACCTGGAGGCTGTATTGAACTTTTCCTGGCAGGACTGGCTTCATATATCAGGCAGGTGGTCTGATGCGGAGCGACCTTATGTACTGGGGGAGTCCGAAACTGATTTCATCTGGGCCGGGAAACGGGAGTCGCCATTCAGGTTTGTGCGTCTCGAGATGGAAAGGCCTATGGATCATTCAGATCTTAGATTCAATGCCTATTACAACGAACTCGACTACAAGGAAGAAGAAATCAACTTATCCTGGACCCCAAAGAGCCATGTATCATTCGGAGAAGTCCTATATGACAGGGAACTATGGGATACCAAGGGGCTTTTTACCGTAGGGGCGTCCTATAGATACAATAAAGTTACCGATGCCATAGTAAGAAAAGACCCTCTTTATTTTGGGCCTGATAATATACTCTTTACACCACAGATAGAGCAAGAGGATTTCAATACTTCACTTTGGTCAATTTTTGGCCAGGTTCGGCATCACTGGAACCATCTTGATGCCTGGCTAGGGCTCAGACTGGATAACCACAGCCAGTATAATCAGACAATAAGCCACAATATGGGAATTAGTTGGTTTCCAAGGTCTTCATGGTATCTGAAGCTACTCTATGGAACTGCCTATCGGACCCCATATAATCAGGAGCTAGTGGGCCGGAAAGGCCTTGACCCTGAACAAATACAAAATTTAAGCATGAACCTTACGTGGCATCCTTACGCGTCATTTTCCTTTTCAGCCACAATTTTCTGGAATGAGATTCGTCACCATATCCAGGAAGAACCCTATGGAGGTTTTTCAAAACCTGGATCTGAAGACATCTATGGAGGAGAGCTCGATATCTCGTGGCAGGTATCCCACAGCTTACGGTTTTGGGCCAATACAACCTTGTTATCCCAGGATGGGGATAAAGAGAAATACAAGGTTCTTGATCATTTCCTTATAAAACCAGACGGTACAAGAGAATATTACTATTCTTCTTGGGAAACACCTTTTGATACAGGCCCGGAGAATTTGTTAAATATTGGACTCCTGTGGAGTCCTTTAGATAGACTAGATTTCTCTACTCGCCTGCAATATGCAGACTCTATGACCTCTTATTACAAACAAGGTGAGATAAGTTATTCTACTACATCTCAGTGGCTTTTGGATACCACTATTACTGTCAGCGATGTTTTAATTCAAAACCTTGATATACAATTGGCGCTGAAGAATGTATTCAACAGGCATTACAAAGTGTCCGGCACATATAGCCCAACAGAGGCCGATCCCTTTGAGGCCTACCTGGGACTCAAGTGGCGCTATTAAAGCTACCAATCTACGACACCTGTCGACTCTTTCCTGAGCACCATAGCGTTATTTATGTCCAAACCCGCTGCGTCTTTATCACCTAAGCGTTCATAGACCTCACCTCTCAGTACGTAAGCAGGGGCATATTCAGGAGAAAGGTCGATTGCCTGTGTTAGGGACTTAAGTGCCTCATCCAAGACCTCTGCCTTGAATAAAATAGCCCCTTTGTGATAGTAAAGCCGGGCATTTTCCGGATCGCACTTTATTGCGGCGTCAATGTCCTTGATTGCCGCATCATTATCATTTAACCTCAGCCGTGCTATGGCCCTTGCCTGGTACACTCTGGCGCACAGAGGATCCGCCTCCAACACCTCTGAAAAGGCACAAATACAGCCCTCAAAATCCTCATCCATGAATTTAAACTGCCCAGCTATAAAACGTTCTTCCAGATCCTGCCTCATCTAGATTCCTCCATACTTTGTTTCTACTTTTTATT
>JAFDDO010000018.1 GCA_019310825.1 Deltaproteobacteria bacterium
ATCTGTTACGCCTAAGCTTATGCTGACATCTATTTTTCTGTCCTCAATTTGAAAAGGTCTTTCACAGATGCATGTGCGAATCCTTTCTGCAATTACCTTACTGATTTTCGAGTCGGCCCTAGGAATACCGATTATAAATTCTTCCCCTCCATACCTGCCAATAACATCATAAGGCCTCAGTGTGGACTTTATCCTGTTCACAATCTTAACCAGGACTTTATCGCCCGCAATATGTCCATATGTGTCATTAACCTTTTTAAAATGGTCAATATCCAGCATAATCAGACAAAAAGGGAATTTTTCGCGGATTGAGCGGGAAATTTCACCCCTTATGCATTCAAAAATGCCTCTTTTGTTAGAAATTCCGGTAAGAACATCTGTAGTAGCCAGGGTGTGAAGCTTCTGGTTTGCCTCTATTAATGCCTTCTCGAATCCAATAAGTCTCAGACCTACTTTTATGCGGGAGACCAGTTCCCTCCTGTCAAACGGTTTTGTCAGATAATCATCCGCGCCTGTTTCAAGCCCTTTAACAATGTCCTCAATATCTCTTTTCCCGGTCACAAATATCACATAAACATAATGAGAAAGAGAGGCATCTTTTATCTTCTGACAAAGTTCTATCCCGTCCATTCCAGGCATCTGCCAGTCAAGAACAGCAATATAGATATCCTCCTTTTCATTCTGAAAAATATTCCATGCCTCCTGGCCATCACATGCTTGTAATACTTCATACTCACAATTCGCCAATGCCTTTGTTAAGACCATGCGTGAGACATTTTCATCTTCCGCAATAAGCACTTTCATTTCTTTACCTGATTTGATTGTTTAGTTGAAACCACCACTGCTGGTGGTGATAGCATAAATGATTCTACAAGCCACCGCTAGAGGCGGTGGTAGTTCACCTTAAAACAGGTTTTTTATCTTTCCCAACTCTTCCTCCAGTTTATTATAAGCCTTTTCTATATCCTGGATTTTACCTTCCTTTCCCATGTCTTCCATCTTAAACGAGAGATCATAGACACGGGTCAAGCTGAGATTGCCAGATGCACTTTTTATGCTGTGAGCAGTCTCTTTGATGGTCTTATAATTCTTGTCTTTTATTCCTTTTGAAAGTTGTGCCAGTTTTTCGGGATAATCGGACTTAAACAGCTCTATTAACTCCTTCAGGAATTCCGTATCCCCGCCAATCCTTTCAAGTACCGATTCTTGGTCGAATACCGGCTTTGTTTTCCCTTGTTCCATATCCCCTTCCTTGGATTACTGGTTCTTTTTAGACAAACTGTTCTATTATACCCAGAAGCTTTACCTTGATCGGTTTTGTAGTATAGGCATCCAGCCCTATCTCAAGGCACTCTTTCCAGTCTTCTTCAAAGGCTTCGCAGTAAGGGCAATGGATAGAGATATGTCTGTTTTCCAGTTCCTTTAGAGCAGAGGAGCCGTCTGCTGCTTCTGATGGTAAAAATTCCCATGCAGACACTATTTACCGCAGAATCTGACGATTTGTAGTGTTATCATCTAAGATTAATGTTGAGTTATTTGATATAGATATTCGTATCTGGTAACAAAAGGCTTGCTATTGCGTTGAGCTTCTCCTTCAGAACTTGAGCGGATTCTGGCGTTCCTTTCAGACTACCCTCCAGTGCCTCATCGTTGATTTTTTTGGCCACCTCGAAAATTTCCTCAAATCCGAGATTGCCCGAAGCGCCTTTCAAGGAATGAGATGCCGTGGCCACTTTTTCCACATTTTTTTCATCAATTGCCGATTGAAGTTTATCCATGTCTGACTTGCCGGTCTCAACAAAAAGCTCGACAAGTTCCAGATATTCCTCTTTTTCCAGGCCTATGTTTTCCGCTAATTCTTTGATATTCATAAATTTTCCTTTATAAAATACCTGAGTTGAGGATTAGCTATTAGCTATTAGCGTTTAGCTTTGAAAAATCAAGGTATTATGTTAATTAGAAATAATACCTAACGGACGAAGGTTTGTAGTAGCAAAACATCCTGTAATCATTAAGCTAATAAATAACTTCTAAAGGCTAATGGCTCAAATTAAGTAACACCCATTTTTCGATAACATTAAAAACAAGCTCTCTTTTAATCGGTTTTGGAATATAGTCATCCATACCAACCTCGATACACTTTTCTCTGTCGCCTTTCATGGCATGGGCAGTCATGGCAACAATTGGAATTCTGAACTTTTTAACGTTTCTGCTATGCACTTCATTCTCCCAGTTCCGGATTTCCTTAGTAGCTCCCATTCCATCCATCTCTGGCATCTGAATATCCATGAAGATCAGGTCAAAATTCTTTGGATGCGCCGTGTATTTTTCAACGGCCTCTTTGCCATTATTGGCTACCTCTACCTTATACCCTACCTTGGTCAGCATTATCTTTACCAGCTTCTGGTTAACCGGGTTATCTTCTGCCAGAAGGATACGTGCAGAATGTTTAATATCATCACTGACGGAATACCGGGTGACGATTGAGTCTTTGGGTTTGAATTTTGAATTTTGAATTGATTCATCTTTTTTACTTAGTATTCTCTCCATCATATGAAACAGCTTTTCTCTGCGAACCGGTTTACTGAGAAAGCCGTTAAATCCCGCATTTTTAAATTCTTTAGAATCCCTCGCTATCAAAGAAGATAGAGCAAGAAGGGGAGTATTTTGAATTTCGAATTTCGAATTTCTGATTTTTTCTGCCACTTCGTGGCCGCTCATGCCTGGCATTTGAATATCACAGATGCAGAGGTCAAACGAATTCCCTTCCTTCGATGCCTTTTGTAAAGTTGGAATTACATTTTTTCCATCCATAAGGGCGACCGCAGTCATCCCGCCCAATTCTAAAGTATGCTTTAATATGTCCAAGTTATTCCGGTTGTCATCGACAATAAGGATGCTACTGCCTGAAAGAAATGTGGGTTTATATCTCTTAGTTCTTTTATCTTTAGTTTTGCCTAACCATACAGCGAAGTGAAAAGTGCTGCCCTTGTCTTCGCCTTCACTTTCCGCCCAGACATCACCATTCATTAGTTTTGATATCTGCTTGCAGATGGACAGACCAAGGCCGGTGCCACCATACTTTCTTGTAGTGGAACCGTCGGCCTGCTGGAAGGCTGTAAAGATAGTGGATAGTTTGTCTTTTGGGATACCGATGCCTGTATCTCTGATTTTTGCGTGGAGTTTTAACAGGTCATCCTTTTCCTTTTCGATATCAAGGGAAAGTTCAATCTCTCCGGATTCGGTAAACTTTGGGGCATTGCCTGCCAGGTTGGTCAGCGCCTGTCGAAAGCGCAGGGGATCACCTTTTACGTAGGGAGGTATATTGTCCCCTATATGGCACAGGATTTCGATCGGTTTTGATTCAATTTTTGGGCGGATTAATTCACAGACATCGTAGGCAATGAGTTCAGGGTCAAAGTCAATTTCCTCAAAATCCATTTGTCCCGCCTCAATCTTGGAAAAATCAAGGATATCGTTGATCAATGAAAGCAGAGTTTCGCCGCTTCTCTTAATAATATTTACGTAATCGATCTGGTCTTTATCCAGCCTGTTGTCCAGGAGCATATCGGTAAAACCGAGCATCGCGTTCATAGGTGTGCGAATCTCATGGCTCATGTTGGCAAGAAACTCACTCTTGGCCTGGTTTACGGCCTCCGCCCTTATTGCCATTTCGTTGGCCCTGGCGATGGCTTTTTCGAGTTGTTTATTTGTATTTATCAGTTTCTCTTCTATGCTTTTGCGTCTGGTTATGTCTCTGGCAATACCTTGAAATCCAATTGGCTGACCTTCTGTATCTTTCATCAGAGATATGGAAATCTCAATGTACCCCTTGGTGCCGTCCCTTCTCGTAATTGCAAATTCACATCCTTTGGCAGGGGCCCTTGTCTTGTAAACCTGATTGAAAATCTGGCAGTTCTTTTCCTCACCCTGGAAATCCATAAACTCCCAGCTATTAATACCAATGAGTTCATTTTTGTTATGTCCGAATATCTTCAGCAGAGATCTATTGGAGAATGTAAAATTACCTGTAAGATCAATCTCATAATAGCCTTCTTCGATGCTATCAATGATGCGTCGATATTCTTGCTGATTATCCTCTAAAATTTCCTGATACTGATTTTCCAGGACACGAATTTTGCGATTGAGCTGTTTTTTTTGCGTAATCGAGAAATCCTGCTCATCACGGACAGCTTCTTGCGACAGGAAGAGATCAATAAATAATTGGACAATGGCCGTGCCATGATATCTTGCGACAGGATCGAATAATTGTTCAGGTAACACAAAGAGCAATACGGCGTTTAATTTGCTGGCAGGAATTGCATGGACCAGGATGCCCTCTGAAAGTTCAGCATAGACCATGCCGCCTTTCTCTTTGGCTTTGCCGACCAGATTTTTACGGATTTTATCCGGCAAAGACAGCGCTTTTTCTAAAGAGATATTTTCGCCTTGATCTGACACAAACTGAAAACGCCCATCCGGCAGGTGTTCTTTAAGTGCCGCAAGCAATCGATGTAGCTTTTCGTTCTGGTCGCCAAACTCAAAGAAGATGTTGCCTAAGGCATCCATCGTGTTTACCCTTCTTGAATTTCGTAAAGATTCATGGCTTTTGACATTTCGTCTGGCAGATCTCTTGCCAGTGTCTTGTATTCCTCAGGGTTGTTTTGAATGTGGGTAGTCAGAGGAGGCGAGAGCATCCCTTTCATCCCTGGGATGGCAGGATAACCTGATCGGGAGACGATGTATTCCGCAATTTGGATTATTCCTGTAATGCTGGACGGGGAGACGTCTTTCAGCGTTTTGTGGTGATTCTTGATCCCTTCCTGTATTTCATGGGAAAGTTTCCAGTCACGAGCCAGCTCATATCCTATCGCGCAGTGATCGGTCCCGATAATCTCTCTCTCATATTTTGTGATCTGCCCGGATTCAGGCTCACAGGTCTTGCATGTCTGAAGAAATAAGTCTTGTGCGACCTGATCCTCAACAATCATCCCGATGTCATGGAGAATGCCGCAGAGGAAAACATCCTCTCCTTTTCGCTCGACAATACGCTCCGCGATCATTTTGCCACAGATGCTCACTGCCGCGCAATGAAGCCATAATATTTTTCTGGAAAAGATGTCCTCATGCGGACTTTTCCTGAAGACATCCTTGAGGGCTTCGACGACAACGAGGTTATGCAGGTTTTTTATGCCGACGAATACCACGGCCCTGCCGATATTATCGACCTTTTGCCTGAGCCCGTAATAGGGGCTGTTGACCACACGCAGCAGACGCACAACTAGTGAAGGATCCATCCTTATTATTTCTTCGAATTCCTTTATCGAACTGTTTTTGTCAGAGATCAGCCTGGACAAACGTATTGCCACATGAGGTAAAGTTTTCGAGGTATTGAATTTTTTAAGCAATGACTGTGCTTTTGTCATAATAGTAATTTTTCCGGGCTCAAAATTATTGCCCGTTGTTCAGGATTTTCTTTATCTCTTGCGAAAGATCTTTAAAGCTAAACGGCTTCTGGATAAAACCGTTACAGCCCCGTGCTACAATTTCCGTTGCTTCTCCATTAATGCTGTATCCACTTGAAAGAAGGACCTTTACACCTGGATTCATTTCTTTTAGACGGTCGTATACTTTGCTGCCCCCCATATTGGGCATGACCATGTCCAAAAGGACAAGATCAATAGTATCCCGGTATTTCTTATAGACTTCTAGGGCTTCTTTTCCGTCTTTTGCTGTTAAGATATTATAACCAATGGTTTCCAGCAGTTCCTGACTTACTTCCCGGACCGATTCTTCGTCATCCACGAGGAGAATCGTTTTATGTCCCATCAGATGTTCTTCTCTGATCACTGTCCCCTGATCTCTGACCACTGCCTTTACTGCGGGCAGATAGATTTTGAAAGAACTTCCCTTTCCCTTTTCGGATTCAACATCGATGTATCCGCCGTGTGCCTTTATGATGCCGTAAGCCGAGGCCAATCCAAGGCCTGTACCCTGACCTATTTCCTTAGTAGTGAAAAAAGGATCAAAAATTCTCTTACGTGTTTTTTCCTCCATGCCGTTGCCTGTATCGGTAACAACTAACTTTACATAATTGCCCGGCTTTGGTCTGTGGTGCTCAGTGCCGATGTCCTTATAGGTGACATTCGTAGTCTTCAAGAAGAGGCTTCCAACTCCAGGCATAGCATCTGCGGCATTGACATAAAGATTCAGGAGAACCTGCTCGATCTGTCCCTGATCTGCTTCTACCATGAACAAATCACCGGCAAGTTCTTTGTGAACCGCAATATCCTTTCTTGTCCTGCCAAAAGTATCTGATGTATTCTCTACTAGTTTATTTGGATTAATAGACCTGACTTGATATTTTCCCTCTCTGGCATATCCAAGAAGCTGACTCGTCAAGGTTGACCCGTCTTGGACCATTTTCTCAATATTTTTTAACCTCTTGTAGTCTGGATCAGCGGATACGGTGTTTAAAAGCATCAAAGAGGCATTTCCCTGTATTCCCGTCAGCAGGTTGTTAAATTCATGGGCAATGCCGCCGGCCAGTGTGCCGATAGTCTCCATTTTGAGAGCTCTCTGAATCTGGACATCTCTCTTCTTTTCTTCGGTAACATCTTTTAAGATGACAATGGATTTGCGCCCTTCCTCCTTGAGTGGCAAAATCCTGAGTTCAAGCTCTTTGCCATTGAGTAATGCCGGAGAGTCTTTAGTGAATACCTGCAAAGACGGTTTGTTTGATTCCAATAGGGCTCTGAGTTCCTGGCGTTGGATTTCATGAAAAATATTAACGAAATTTGATGCCAGCAGTTTTTCTTCAGATATCCCGGATAGAGAGACAGCGGCCGAGTTGACATATACAATCCTTGCATCGCAGGCAATTTCCATGATTCCTTCGTCAATATTCTCCATGATTCCTTTGGAATGTCTTCTGGCGGAGAGTAATTCTTTGGTAATTTGCCGGGAGTGAATATCTTCAAGGCCAATAATTTCTCCGGGGTGCCCGGTTGAAGCTTTCTGATCCGACCTATTCAGGATAGCAAGTATATGCTTGCCCATTTTATCAAATGGACCCTTCGCGATGTATGCATCGGCTTCAATCTCAGCGAGGTTTGCCGTTTCTTCTAGTTCTTCAGCCGCAATAGCGGAAAGAACGACTATGTATGAATGTTTTAGAGCTGGCATCCTACGGACAATTTTACATAGTTTTTTTCCATCAATGTTAGGCATGATCAGGTCGATAAACATAATATCCGGAATAAAATCATTCAGAATATCAAGTGCTGAAAGGCCGTCCTGTGCCGTCAAGACCTCATGTCCCCTTTTTTCAAGTAAATTCGTCATGTACTTCAACATAAGAGGATGGTTGTCCGCTACCAGTATTTTCTTCATTTCCATAGAGGAATATTTCATTTCAAATCGTAATCGTTTTTTGATTTAATAGACGAGAAAATCTTATGGCCGCTTCTCGGCGCTTTTTATTCTCTATCCAATAGAACACCACAATTCAGAATAAGGGCATATCTGCCCGGGGATAGTCTCCCATGCCCGGGAACACTATTTGTAGTATATACCTGAGTCAAAGAGATACCCCTTTTTATGGTATATTTATTATTATATCGATTACTAGAAACAAAAGCTTAAAAGGAAAAAAGATATGTAGCAGAGATATAGGAAATATAGGAGATAGCGATTCTTAATTTAAGACGAGGAGATAGCGGCTGATTCCGCCATTTCCCCCATGGGATATGAGCCCAACCATTCCAGAAAAGTACAGCCCTTTCTAATTGCCTCGATTCCATTCTGTACGGTCGGGTCTTCTAAGTGGCCTGCAATATCTACATAGAACAGATATCTCCAGGGCTCGTTTTTTACCGGCCTGGACTGTATTTTGGTAAGGTTTATTCCAAGCCTTGCCAGGGGCTCAAGTAACTTAAAAAGCGAACCAGGGCGGTCCTCAAGGCTTAATAGCAGGGAGGTCTTGTCTTTCCCGCTTGGCCTGGGACACTCATTGCCGAGAACCAGGAACCGGGTGGTGTTTCCTGCAAAGTCCTCGATGTGTTTGGCAACGGTCTGAAGGTTGTATGTGCGGGCTGCCAAGGGACTGGCAATGGCGGCCACGGAAGAATCAACCGCTGCCCACCGGGCTGCCTGGGCAGTGCTGCCCACCTCTTCTGTGGTGACTGCCCGCATGTTACGTTGCAGCCATCCTCTGCACTGGGCCAAGGCATGGGGATGGGAAAGAATGCGGCGGATCTTGTCTATTCTGCCGCTCTGACTTATAAGGTCGTGGGAGATAGGCAAATAAACCTCCCCACATACCTTGACCTTAAAATCGCAAAGCCCGTCCATGGCCAAGGCTACAGTCCCCTCAGCCGAATTTTCTATCGGCACCACTCCATAGTCTGTACGTCCGCGTTCTACTTCTTCAAATACCTCGGTAATGTTCCCCATGGGAACAAACTCAGGGGCATGGCCGAAGAACCGGACTGCTGCCATGTGGGTAAAGGTTGTCTCAGGGCCTAGATATCCCAACTTGGCCGGCCGCTGGGCGTTCCTGCAGGCAGATATGATTTCCTCGAATATGATCCTTAGGCCTTTCGGAGGAAATTTTTTAGCATTTTGCTTCAAGATGT
The DNA here is from genome assembly GCA_019310825.1 of Deltaproteobacteria bacterium. Taxonomy (GTDB): domain Bacteria; phylum Desulfobacterota; class Dissulfuribacteria; order Dissulfuribacterales; family UBA3076; genus UBA3076. The sequence goes on from JAFDDO010000018.1 coordinate 8,637, forward strand.
GCTGGATGACTTCCCGTTCACGCGAGAGATCGAGGGGCTGCTGGGAGGATTCTGCCTTAGTCCGGCCGATTTCCTCCGCCACCTCCAGGCGTTCCTGGAGCAGGTGTACAAGCTCAACGTCTATTTTATCAATTCGTTGTCTGAGGCGTTTAAGTTTTTTATCCTGGCTATCATCCATTATTTGGACCGATAATCTCTCTGATGGCAATTAGTTCATGCCGGATTTCCTTGAGCAACTCATTGTTCCTATCTCCGGCATCCTTTATCTTTTGTTCTTCTGCTATATGCCTCCTGGCACCAGCTATGGTAAATCCTTGATCGTAAAGAAGAGTCTTTATACGTCTTATAAAATCTATATCTTCAATTTTGTAAAGACGTTGTTTTGCAACCCTGTGGGTACGGATTTGCCGAAATTCGCCTTCCCAATAGCGAAGCACATGAGGTTCAACCCCGATCAGCTCACTGACCTCGCCTATCCGGTAATATTTCTTCCCCTTTCCTGGCATTTACGATCCTTTTAAGTAACCGGCTGGGGCGGAAAGCCACTGTACGGTGGGCGGGAATAATTATCGGCTCTCCATTAACAGGGTTGGTCCCTGTGCGTGCTGACTTTTGCATACTGCGCAGAGTACCAAATCTCACAATCTTCACTTGATCGCCATCGATCAGTGATGCCTTGATCTGGCTGAAGATCTCATTGACCAGTTGCAGACTGACACGCATGGAATAGCCAAGTTCATCGCTTACTGTCTCAGCTATTTCCCGCTTGGTCAAGGCCCCCATCAGTCCCTCAGCTTCGCCTTATAGGATTGAAGAACAGAGCGGACCATTGGATCATGGACTTCTGAGACCTCAAGGTCTGAGAGTGTATGATCCAAAGCCCTGTATGTAAAGCGCATGCCTATGCTCTTTGAGCCCTCCGGAACAGGTTTTCCCCTGTAAATATCAAAGATCCGCATTTCTTCAAGAAAATTAGGGGCCTGACCGGAAATATATTCCAGGAGATCTTTAGCCGAAAGCTTGTCCGGGACAATTACTGCAATATCCCTCTCCACAGCAGGATACTTGGCAAGGGGAGTAAATTTAAGCTGCTGGGAGGCGGCTGTTTCTAAAGCATTAAAAGAGAGTTCAAAGACAAATACCGGCCTGTCTATATCCCAGAATTCCAAAACATTCGGATCGATTTGCCCAAAGTTGCCCAGGACGGAATTTTCCCCCCATACTATACCGGCTGAAGTGCCTGGCAGATAAAAAGGACCATCCGGCGTCTCTAATACGGTTTTCCACTCGGAGATCCCAAGGGCCTGGAGCAACCCTTGCAGCACTCCTTTTAAATCAAAAAGATCTACCTGCTCCCTAGGCCATGACCATGATTCAGGATAGCGCGCCCCTGTGCACAAGGCAACTATTCTCTGTTCTTCAAGGGGAAGTTCACCTGTTTCCCTTGCATAAAATACAGTGCCAATCTCAAACAGTCCAAGGTCCATGTTCCGCCTTGCCTGGTTTCTGGCTACTGTCCCCATCAGCGAGGGGATGATACTGGTCCTCATTACTGACTGATCATCGCTCAAGGGGTTCTGTACACTTACCATCCGCATCCTTGGATCATTTTTGTCCAGACCCAATATCTCTATTCCCTCTGGTGACATAAAACTATATGAGATTACCTCGGTCATGCCCTGAGATGAAAGAATATTTCTTATCCTGTCAACAAGTCCCTGAGACGGTTCCGGGGCCCTGGTGGCAATCCCGGCCCGGGGTACCTGAGTAGGTATATTGGGAAAGCCGTGGAGTCGGGCTATCTCTTCTACCAGATCTACCTCTTCTTTCAGATCAAGACGGTATGTTGGCACCATTCCTTTGATTTTTTTATCGTCAATATGGTCAAGCTCAATACCGATCCTTTCCAGAAATTGGGCTATCTGTCCGGTCTCAAGCCCTGTGCCGAGTAATTTGTTGGCCCTCTCAGGACGCAGAGACAGATATATGGGTTTATAGGGTTTTGGATAAATATCCTTAATCTCTCTGACAAGACAGCCGCCGGTTACCTGACCAATAAGCTCCACTGTCCTGTAAAGTGCGCTTATTACTCCTTCCGGGTCAACACCCCGCTCAAACCGGTATGAGGACTCTGTAATCGTTTTAAGGGCCTTGGATGTCCTTCTTACCTGCGTTGGAGCAAACCAGGCGCTTTCAAGGAGTATGCGCTTTGTATCATTATTGACCTCGGTTTCAGCCCCACCCATGATCCCGGCCACTGCCAACGGCCTCTCCGCATCTGCAATGACCAGCATATCCGGGCGGATTTCTCTATCCTTTCCATCAATGGTCTTTATTTTTTCTCCAGGCCTTGCCGTCCTCACTTCAATAGCCGGTCCTGTGAGCATATCCAGATCAAAGGCATGGAGGGGTTGTCCTAGTTCTATCAGTACGTAGTTTGTCACATCCACTACATTGTTTATCGGCCTGATTCCACTGGCTTGTAATCTCATAGCCATCCAGTAAGGGGAAGGACCGATCCTGATACTTTCCATTACGGCAGCCGTATATCTGCCGCACAGGTCAGGGGCTTCTATGGAAATAGGAATTTGGTGATTTGGTGATTTGGTGATTTGGTGATTTGGTGATTGTGGAATTGTCAGGGGGATGCCGTATATGGCGGATACTTCCCTGGCGACTCCCAGGACGCTGAGACAGTCCGGACGGTTTGGCGTAACGGCAATATCCAGGACCCAATCACTCAGGCCCAGGACATCCACAAGTGCATTCCCCGGCTCGCATCCAGGGGTCGATTCCAGTATGAGGATTCCTGTTTTATCATCGCCGACACCAAGTTCAGCCTCTGAACACAGCATTCCATCAGAACGTATTCCATAGATGTCACTAGATTTTACGGTCGTATCGTTGGACAACTTGGTTCCGGGCCTTGCCAGAGCTGCCAACTGCCCCTTCTTTACATTGGGGGCTCCGCAAGCCACATCATACTTCTGTTCTCCCGCGATTACCGTGCAGACCTGCAAATGCGACGCCTGAGGGTGGGGGACGATTTCCTCAATCGAGCATACTACGACCGGAGCAAGGCCTTTGTAGGCAGGCTCTATCTCCTCTACTTCAAGGCCGGCCATGGTGAGATCTTCTGCCAGGGTCTCTACAGGCACTGTAAAGTGTACAAATTCTTTGAGCCATGAGGTCAGGATTCGCATAAGATTACTTTATTAATCAAAACTGGTGAAGGAAACGCAGGTCGTTATCATAGAAAAGGCGGATGTCGTCAATACCGAATCTGAGCATTGCGATTCGCTCTACACCAAGGCCGAATGCAAAACCGCTGAACTCTTCAGTGTCGTAACCCACATGCCTGAATACCTCTGGATGTACCATGCCGGCTCCCAACACCTCCAGCCAGCCGGTCTGGGAACATATCCTGCAGCCCTTGCCTCTGCATATGACGCACTGAATATCTATTTCCGCACTGGGTTCTGTAAATGGAAAGAAGCTCGGCCTGAAGCGTACCAAGGTATCCGGATCAAATATCTGTTGGACAAAGGCGGTCAATACTCCCTTTAGATCTGCAAAGGAGACATCCCTGTCCACCATAAGCCCTTCTACCTGATGAAACATCGGGGTATGGGTTATATCTGAGTCGCACCTGTACACCTTGCCGGGTGCAATTACGCGTATTGGAGGCCTGTGCCTTTCCATGGCGCGTATCTGTATTGGGGAAGTGTGAGTTCGGAGCAGGACCTTGTCGTCAATATAAAACGTGTCCTGCATGTCCCTGGCAGGGTGGTCAGGAGGGATATTCAGGGCCTCAAAGTTGTAAAAATCAAGTTCTACTTCAGGACCTTGGGCCACTGTAAAGCCCATCCTCTCAAATACAGAACAAATCTCATCCATCATCTGGGTGATTGGGTGCAATCTGCCAAGCCATTTTTGCCTTCCGGGAAGTGTAGGGTCCAGTCCTGGAATAAAGGTGCGGAGATGAACGTCCTTTAACGCCTTCTTCCTGACATTGATGGACGCCTCTAGCTCCTTCTTGAGCTTGTTGGCCAGTTGCCCAATCTTTGGGCGTTCCTCAGCAGAAAGTCTCCCTATGGTCTTTAAGACCATGGTCATCTCCCCTTTACGGCCAAGGACCCTGACTCTTATATTTTCAAGATCTTCCTCGCTGGACGCTGATTTTATGGCCTCAAGGGCCTGAGTCCTGATTTCCTTTAGGCGCTCCTGCATATATCCGGTTCTTTGTCAGGCGTTCATTGCAGTTTCTACAAGGGAGGAAAAGGCATTGGAATCTGTCACTGCGATATCGGCAAGCATCTTCCGGTCCACAGCAACCCCTGCTTTGTTTATACCTTTAATAAAACGGCTATAGGACATGCCATTCAGTCTGCAGGCCGCGTTGATGCGGATTATCCACAAGCGACGAAACATGCGTTTCTTGGTCCTGCGGTCTCTATAGGCATAGCAAAGCCCCTTTTCCACAGTCTCCTTTGCCTGTTTGAAACAGAGACGTCTGGCGCCTCTGTAGCCTTTGGCCATTTTGAGTATCTTCTTGCGACGACGATGGGCCTTAAAGCCCCTTGTAACTCGTGGCATTTTCTTTTAAGCTCCTTTAAGGTCAAAATCTATACTAAGCACAATCAAATAAAAGGCATCATTCGCTTAATTGACTTGACCCTTGTCTCAGAAACCTCTATGTCTTTTCTCAGGACCCTTTTGCGTTTCCGTGTCTTGGAGGTCAAAATATGGCTTGACCCCGCCTTTTTATACATGAACTTCCCGGTTCCTGTCTTTTTGAAGCGCTTGGCAGCAGCGCGTCTAGTCTTCATTTTTGGCATAATTATTTATCCTTTATTCTGCTGCAAAACCGCAGGTGGCTCAAGGGCCATACTCGTCCCATGCGAGTTCACAAACACTAACTACTAACCCCATCAGTGTCTTAGGTCAATCCTTTTTAGGAGCAAGTATTGTGTGCATTAACGGACCTTGCTTGAAAGGAACGTTCTCAGAGACGGCAATGTCGGACATCTCCTCCACAATTCGTTTTAACAAGGCATATCCCAATTCAGGGTGGGCGTTTTCCCGGCCTCGAAACCTCACAGTAACCTTTACTTTGTTCCCATCACCAATGAACTGCCTTATTCGCCTCTTTTTTACATCAAGATCATGCACGTCCGTTCTTGGACGCATTTTGATCTCTTTGACTTGAATAATGGTCTGTTTTTTCCGGGCTTCCTGGGCCTTTTTGCTTTGCTCATACTTGAATTTTCCGTAGTCCATAATCCGGCAGACAGGTGGCTGGGCATTCGGTGACACTTCCACCAGGTCTAATCCGGCATTTTCCGCTTTTGCCATGGCTTCATCCCGAGCTACTACCCCGAGCTGATTCCCATCCTCACTAACGAGCCGTACTTCCCGTGCCTTGATCCGATAATTTACATTGATTTGAATTTCTCTTGCGATACTACACCCCCCTGTTTTTCAAGTTAACACCCTTCGAGCGAATTTAAAAAATTTCTGACACGGATTTCACTGATTGCATTGCTCTAATCCGTGGACATCCGTTTCTAAAAAGTAAATTCCTATACTATGAACTTATTAACAATTAAAGACTTCCAGGCACTCTTTTTCCACTAGGGCAATAAAGTCATTAACAGACATGGCTGTCAGTTGCTGGCCCTTTCTGGTACGAGGGCTTACGGTCATATCAATTATTTCCTGATCACCGACTATCAGCATATAAGGGATTTTGTCAAGCTGGGCCTCCCGGATTTTTTTGCCCAGCTTTTCATTTCTGAGGTCGGCTTTTGTCCTGACACCTGCGGCCCTTAGCTTTTTGGCAACTGCTCCCGCCCATTGATCCTGTCTGTCGGTTACGGTTAGAACAATGGCCTGAATAGGGGCCAACCAGAGAGGAAAAGCCCCTGCATAGTGTTCAATCAGCACACCGAAGAACCGTTCCAGGGAGCCAAGCAGGGCCCTGTGTACCATGATCGGCGTATGGGTCCTACTGTCTTCCCCTATATAATGTACATCAAATCTCTCAGGGAGGTTAAAGTCAACCTGGATGGTCGAACACTGCCATGAACGATCCAGGCAATCCTTGATTTTGATATCAATTTTGGGGCCATAAAACACACCTTCGCCAGGATCTATTTCATAGGTTAACCCCTGCGTCTCAAGTGCCTGTCTGAGTGCGTCGGTTGCACGCTCCCAATTTTCATCCGAGCCTACATACTTGTCAGGACGGGTGGAAAGATAGATTTCATATCGCTCAAAGCCAAATACTCTCAGGATATACAGGGTCAAATCCAGAATTTCGTGAATTTCCTTAGTGAGCTGGTCCGGCCGGCAAAAGATATGGCCATCATCCTGGGTAAATCCCCTGACCCTCATGAGCCCGTGCAGGGTGCCTGTCCTCTCATAGCGATAAACGGTACCCAGTTCGCACCAGCGCATGGGAAGTTCCCTGTAACTGCGTATCCGGGAGTTGTAGATCGCTATATGAAAGGGGCAGTTCATTGGTCTTAACTGATAGCTGACCTTGTCAATCTCCATAGGGAGATACATGTTCTCACTGTAGAAATCCAAATGGCCGCTGGTCTTCCAGAGGTCCCTGCGGGCAATATGGGGAGTGAAGAGCATGTCGTAATCCCTTCGGAGATGCTCATTACGCCAGAAGTCCTCAATGATTTTGCGGATAATTCCACCCTTGGGGTGCCATAGGATAAGTCCGGAGCCAACCTCTTCATGTACGGAAAAAAGGTCTAGATCCCTGCCAAGACGCCGGTGATCCCTTTTTTTGGCCTCCTCCAGACGATTCAGGTGTTCTTTTAGAGATTTTTTATCAAAAAACGCCGTGCCGTAAATGCGCTGGAGCATCGTCCGGTTTTCATCCCCCTTCCAGTATGCCCCTGCAAGACCGGTGAGCTTAAAGGCTTTCAAGTAACCTGTGTGAGGGAGATGAGGACCTCTGCAAAGATCTACGAATTCTCCTTGGCCATATATTGAGACCTTTTCTTCCCCCTGATTATCAAGTTCATTCAGGATCTCGAGCTTGTATTTTTCTCCAAGTTTCTCAAATCGTTTCTTCGCATCATCTAGGGATATATCTTCCCTTGATATGTCTTGAGACCTCTTTACGATCTCTTTCATCCTGGCTTCTATTTTTCCCAGGTCTTCCGGAGTAAAGGGCCTTTGGTAATCAAAATCATAGTAGAACCCGTTTTCTATTGCTGGACCTATAGCTACTTGTACATCTTGAAAAAGCTCCTTAACGGCCTGGGCCATAATATGTGCGGCAGTATGCCTCAACACCTCAAGGGTATCATTGTCTCCAGGCAATACAGCCTCTATTCTGCAGTCATGTGTAAGGGGCGTGGAAATATCCTTTAATTCCCCGTCAATCCAGACAAGAATTGTTTTTTTTAGCCTGTTTTTGCTGAGCACGCCAGCCAGGAACTCAGAAGCAGGAATTCCGCCTGTAACCCGTTCTGTGTTTTCACCATTAAAGGTTACAGTGATGACATCTGTTTTAGTCTCTGTCATTGGTTTCTCTGTTCAAAACAAAAAAAGGCATCTTTGCCTTTGGTGTGGGCAAAAAAAGATGCCTTTTAAAAAAAATTTGGGGAAGGACATAAAACAGATACTGGTAGGCGCGGGCGGGATCGAACCGCCGACTTCTACCGCGTCAAGGTAGCGCTCTCCCCCTGAGCTACGCGCCTTCCCAAAGTTCTTTAAAATTATACAAAAATCTGTCCTCAAGGCGTTAAAGTTGATAACAAGATTTGCCGGAGGTGTCAAGGGAATTGAGAAGGTCAAACCAGGGCCTGAGCCAACAAAGTTATCCAATAATCAAAAGGCATTGGAAGAAAAATATACTTCAAAAACATGCCATATTTTACAACACCCTTGACCCGGACTCAAGCTGTCCATAATGTATCTTTTGAAATCTTGAATTTTTCAAGAAGCTCGATAGATAATGGGAGACATGACATGGACAAAAGTCAGTATTCTAGAAGGGACAGGTTAGTCAAAGAAAAACGGCATGATACTTACAGAGAATCGGGTAAATGGATAGAGCCGACAATGTGCACTGAATGTAAGGCCCTTTTCCTGGACGGGCGGTGGTCCTGGAAAAAACCTCCTGTTGATTCCAACAGGGTAATCTGTCCGGCCTGCCAGCGCATTGCCGACAACTATCCGGCAGGCCATATAGAGATAAAAGGGCTGTTTTTTAAACAGCACCGCGAAGAAATGTTAAACCTCATACGCAATGAGGAAAAGCAGGAGAAGGGAGAACATCCTATGGAAAGGATCGCGTCCATTGTTGATGAAGAAGATTATACCCTTGTAACCACAACAGGAGTCCATATGGCCCGTCGAATCGGAGATGCCCTCTCAAAGGCTTATCGGGGTGATCTTGATTTCCAGTACGGTGATGCAGAAAAAAGTATAAGGGTCTATTGGCATCGATAGCAGCATATAAAACAGGTTGATTAAATTCCTTCTTATATAGTGTCCACAGCGTTTTTGTTTGCACAAACAAAGAATTTATGCACCTCTTTTCGGATCAAAAAGGGAGAGACTGTCAGGTCTTTCCCTTTTTTCGTTTTTGATTTTGCTGAAAATACCCCATCTGCTATGTTGCTTCAATTTTCTCGTCACGGCGACGTATGCTGTATACGCTTCATTACTCGGAAATCTCGCGCCTTGAATCTGGAACATTTTGAGCAGAATCATATTCCAGAATTTTTTGTGGTATTATCTTTTTTACGATCGGGCAGAAACGGAGTTAGACTATGGAAAACATTATTCCGATTTTAATATTCATTGCGGGCATTGTCTCGGGGGCCGGAGTTTTTCGGTTTTTCCATCGTGCCGAAATTACGCAGGTCCGTAGGCAATTAAGATTAGAAAGCGAATCTGAGCGTGTTGCTCTAGATGAAAAACTTTTTGCAAGAGACAAGCAGATCCAGGACCTTGGAGTCGGCCTTGAAAAGGCAAATGATGAGATAAGGGACCTTCGAGATCAAATTCAGGCCGAGTCTGAGAGACGGTCGGCTGCCGAGGAAAGGAATTCCCGCATTCCTGAACTGAAGGATTCGTTGAATGCCAAAGAATCCAAAATTTCCCAACTCCAGGGAGAAAACACCCAGCTTAAGAGGGTTATCGAAATTGCCGGCATGTTGCCCCACTGTGATTTCGTCGAACAAAAAACAGTGACAACCGATGATGGACATATCAGACCCGACCTGATAGTTAGACTGCCGGGCGGTAAAAATGTGGTGGTTGACGCCAAAGCCCCGCTCCAGGCATATCTGGAGGCCATGGAGGCCAAAGATGACAAGTCGAGGCTTAAATACCTAAAGGACCATGCACGTCAGGTACATGAACACATGAGAAAATTGAGTTCAAAGGCCTATTGGCAGCAGTTTGAGTCGACCCCGGAGTTTGTTGTCATGTTTTTACCAGGGGAAAACTTCTTCAGTGCGGCCCTTGAACAGGATCCGGGATTAATCGAAAAGGGAGTAAAAGACTGCACAATCCTTGCAACACCGACCACACTGATTGCCTTGCTTCGTGCTGTGGCATACGGATGGAGACAGGAAAAAATTGCCGAAAGCGCTCAGGCAATAAGTAAAATCGGGAACGAGCTCTATGAACGCCTGAGTGTTTTTGCCGACCATTTTTCCGGAGTGGGTAAGGGACTGGATCGAGCCGTAGAGACTTATAACAGGGCAGCAGGTTCTTTGGAGAGTCGAATACTTCCAGCAGCCCGGCGCTTTACGGAACTTGGCGCTGCTTCAAAAAAAGAGATTCCACCTGTGTCGCCTGTAGAAAGGTCGTCGAGGACGCTTCAATCGCCGGAATTTGTTCATGATCAAGTTCCGGCAGAAAACGAGAAGAGGTTATTGACATCGTGATCGATTTTTTGGGATCAGGGGCACTCAATCTCGATCTTGTCTATGAGGTGGACAACCTTAAGAATGTGCGATCAGCGGGCTTTGATCTCCATCCTGGGCATGAGATATCAGGAAATCATGAAACGGCAAAAGCCCTTATGGACTTTCTCCATAGCCATGGAACCCTCATGGCCAAAAGCGGAGGCGGCTCTTCTGCCAACACCATATGTGCTCTTAGCCATCTCGGTCACAGGGCCTGCTTTGTCGGTGTGGTAGGTGAAGATGAGGCTGGGAGTTTTATACTGTGTTCTATGAAGGGTGTGGATTCTTGCCTTGTGAAGCAGGTCGGCAGGAGTGCAATCTGTATCATTATAATAGAAAAGATTGAACTGGACAGGGCCATGTTTGTTGCGCCTCATGACCGTGAGGTGGAATTTCTGAATTCTGCAATTCTGAAAAGCGTTTTAAATACAAGAGTGCTCCATTTCAGTTCACTAGTTCAGTCTCGTGGCATCCATACCCAGAAAGAGCTGGCCGATGCCCTGAATCCGGAACAGATCCTTTCCTTTGATCCAGGTGAGCTTTATGCAGCAAGGGGCATTGAGGCCCTAGCAGGCATTCTCAAAAGGACGGATATACTTTTTATCACAGAAGAGGAAGTAAAAATAATGACAGGCATGGCAGGCAATGCCGGACTTGAGGCCATTTATCCCATGCTGAGTGAGAACCGGACAAGTCACAATTCCTTGGGATTAAACCTCTTCAAAGACACAGGGGGGGCTGCCATAGTATGTAAACAGGGTCCAAGGGGCGCAACCATCTGTAGTCCGGAGGTATCTGTGACAATCCCGGCCGAAAAGGTTTTAAAAATAGTTGACAACACCGGTGCAGGAGATGCGTTTAATGCAGGTTTTTTGCATGTCATGCTTCAAGGGGCACCGGCCCATGAATGTCTCAGATCTGGTATACGGCTAGCCTCCCTTTCTATGTCGGCCTTTGGCAGAGGCTGGCTGGACAGGCTGGAGGCCTGAAAAAGGAGGAAATATGTGGAGCTTCGGGTGGTGGACAACGGGTAGGGATCAAGCAGCCATTGATTTATTTGAGACCGGTTTCAATGCTGTTACAGATGGGATCATCACCGGAGAAATCTCATACGTATTTTCTTCAAGAGAACCTGGAGAAAGCGAATTCAGTGACAGGTTGGTAAAAATGGCTGTAGACCATGGTATCCCTGTGGTCAGTTTTTCAGCATTGCGTTTTCGCCCGGATCTCAGGAAACAGGATCGTGAGGCATAGAGGCAGGCCTATCACAAAGATGTCCTTGATAA
>JAFDDO010000137.1 GCA_019310825.1 Deltaproteobacteria bacterium
TTCTTGATACAAGCTGGTTATTTGATCCACTTCATGTCTAAGCCCGGAAAAACGATCCAGCCAGGGTCCGTGTCTCTCCCGGCGAAGGAGTTGCTGGTATTCGTGCTGTCCGGCAAGACTTACTAGGCCTGATACAATTTGCCTAAGGTCCTGAAGGCTAACAATGGCCCCATTTACATATATTCTCCCCTTTCCGGTTTGTGCGACCATCCTCCTTATGACCAGTTCATCGTCGCAGGATATACCCATATCCTGCAGTTTGCCTCGGACGTCGGTTGAGGCCTCAAATACTGCCTGCACCAAGGCCTGCGTTGCTCCGGTCCTGATCTGCTGCAAATCAGCCCTGGCCCCCAGGATCAGTTTCAGGGCCTGAACAAGTAAGGACTTGCCTGCACCGGTCTCTCCTGTAAGCACAGTAAGCCCGCTTGATAAGCAAAGAGATACCTTTTCGAAGAGTATGAAATTTTCTAATCCAAGCTCTAAAAGCATAATTCTCTAGAACACAGAATATTTTGGTAAACGTTCACAGGTTCAGGGTTCACCGTTCAGGGTTACCTTTCTTTTATTGACCTTGCGAGCCGCTTGCGAAACAAGACTTCTTGTGTTTAAAAAAATCTGGTATATTACAAACAACTTCTGGCATCCTTCACGACAAATCAAAAGTAGTTTATACTCTGTTAATCTTGTATTTTGGCAGTGAAACTTGAAATTGGGAAAAATGCCAAGATGTAGATGCGTTAGCTAATTTCAAATTTCCAGTTTCGACATCGGCATTCAATTCGACAACACACGCTTTTTCGAAAAAAGTATGAACTGGTAAATGAAGAATGCCTCGCTTCTTTTATAATGATTTAAGCTATTATATAATTGATTACACTGCAAAAAAGCCTGAAACATGATTCTGCTCAAAAAGACCGGGATGCAAGGCGCGAAATTTTTCAGGAATGAGAAATACTTATCGTACGTCGCAGTGGCTGCAAAATTGAAGCAACGCCGCAGATTGGGTTTTTTCAGCGGAATCATAAGTTATTATTACCCTATGGTTCTCTTACTAACAACCTAGAGAAATGCCCTGCTATGTTCAATTTTCATAAAATAGCAGAAAACCGGATCAAGGAAGCTATTGAACGGGGGGACCTTGACAATATTAAGGGTAAAGGCAAACCACTGGTCTTTGAAGACGACTCGTTTATACCTCCAGACCTTCGAATGGCATACAAGATGCTCAAGAATGCCGGTTTTATACCCCCACAGCTCCAGAGTGAGAAGGAAATCAAGACTGCAATAGACCTGCTGGAAAACCTGGAAGATGAACAGGAGCGTTACAGGCAGGCCCAGAAAGTAAATCTTATGGTGACCAAGGCCAACATGTCACGCAAGAGGCCCATCAACCTGGAAAAGGATCAGATCTATTATCGGAAGGTGGTAGAGCGTACTACAGTCAGAAAAAAGTAGAGGTAAGCATTCACAGGGCACCGCATCTGCTTTGTTGTCGGGCACTTGAAGTACAGGGAGTACGTCTACATACCCTCCGCCTCGCATCTGCAGCACCCTGTAAACGCTTACAGTTCGGTGGGTTGCGGTAAAATAGGCGTTGTAATCCAGTGAACGGTTAGAAGTAAAGCTTCATCTATTAAAACAGAAGGTCCTTAGCTAAGAACTTTTCCCACAATATCTGCGTAGATAATATCCCCAGAAATAGCGCGCATGACCCATAGCCATTGGGTCGTGGAAATGATATCCCTTTTCGTCAGGCCCCCGATGGCGTAACTGTGCTGTCATGGCTCGGACTATTTCTTCGCAGTTATCTCCTAGATCGCCACCTCCCAAGTCATAAAGACCGCAAATGCCACACATCTTCTGAGTCCTGTTTGAATATTTATCAGTTATTTTTGTAGACGTTCACAGTTTCAGAGTTCACTGTTCAGAGTTGCTTCTCTTTTGTTAACCTTCTTGCAACTATTCAGGTGGATAGACTGAAGGTAGAAGACTAATAGGTACAAATCATGCGTGATCAAACAAAACTGCGGGCATTTGAGTTGGCTGACGAGATTGCAGTATTAGTTTAGAGGATTCATCTCTGTTCGATCATTGCGAACTGCTTGAAATCCTTTAGCCTTCAGCCTTTAACCTTCAACCTGAATAGTTACACCTTCTCTAACCCCTTGCCCTGAGTCCTTAATCCCCTGAACGGTTACTTTCTCTTCATAATACCATATCCAACACTGGTACATGTCGAGTTTTGTTTGTACAGTGAAATCCATATCGGCGCACAGAAATTTAAAGATAAATGATTTATAAAAGTAAGCGATATTGGATTTTTTGTCGAAAGCTAACTTGACGAGAGTGGTCTTTAACTTTTATTTTGATACGATTTATAATTCACCGGTTAAATCATGGAATTTGAAGACACTGTAACCATACTTAACAGGCTGGGACTTCATGCCCGGCCAGCCTGCCGTTTCGCTCAAAAGGCAAGTGAATTTGATGCTGATGTATGGCTTGTGAAAGATGGGGAAAAAGTAGATGGGAAAAATATTCTTGAGGTCTTAACCCTTGCCTGTCCTCATGGGAGCGTCCTGACAGTCAGGGCAGTTGGTCCGGGTGCAAAGCAGGCTGTGGCAGATCTTAAGACTTTAGTAGAAAGTCGCTTTGGAGAGTTGGATTGATCATGATGCCAGAAAAAAAATGTGATTCGGTAGTATTAAAAGGGATAGGGGCCTCGCCCGGGGTGGTCGTTGGTCCTGCCTTCCTGTTGGATTACCACAAGGTTAAGATCCTAAAAAGGCAAATTGAGAAAGGCGAGATTGACCAGGAGAAACAACGCTTTGAAAATGCTGTCTCTGAAGCAGAAAACCAGATAAAACAGTTGATCGCAGAAATCCCCGGGGAGTTCAGAGAACATTCAGGAATTTTTGAAACCCATTTGTTAATGCTCAAAGACCGTATGGTCTATGACCGGACTTTAAGGTTAATTTCTGAAAAGAAGATTAATGCAGAGTGGGCTCTCAATAATGCCTTGGACCATGTTAGAGAACTCTTTGAGCAAGTAAAAGATCAATATATCAGGGAACGTTTTGAAGATATTAAGTACGCAGTGCGGAGAGTCCAAAAGCTCTTGTCTGGGAGTCCCTCGGTGGATTTCAGCCAGATGGAGTCGCCGGTTATACTGGTGGCACACGATCTGTCTCCTGCTGATACGGTCCAAATGGCCAAAGAAAAAATCCTGGCATTTGTTACCGACATGGGGAGCCGAACATCCCACACTGTGATTCTAAGCAGATCGCTCGGTTTGCCTGCAGTTGTAGGTCTGGAAAACGCCACGTCTTCCATACTTTCCGGGGAGACTTTGATTGTGGACGGCTTATGTGGTGATGTAGTAGTAAATCCGGAGGATGATCTCCTAAGACATTACAGGGAAAAACAGGAGGATTACATACAATATCGATTGGATGTAATCCAATATAGTAATCTCCCTGCAGAGACACAAGACGGATTCAGGTTCAAGATCAAGGCTAACATAGAGTTCCTTGAGGAGATTTCCACTGTCATATCCAATGGCGCTGAGGGGATAGGGCTCTACCGTACCGAGGTCCTGTATTTGGCTCACAAAGAGCTTCCCATTGAAGAGGAACTTTTTCTGGCTTACAAAGAAGTCGTAGAGCGCATCTCACCCTTTTCAACAACAATCCGTACTCTGGATATTGGCGGAGACAAGTTCTTGTCGTCAGTCTCTCAGGACGATGAAATCAATCCAGCCCTCGGACTAAGGGCAATTCGGCTTTGCTTGAAAGAGTCAAACCTGTTTCGCACACAGCTCAGGGCGATACTCAGAGCCAGCGCATATGGGGATGTGAGGATTCTTTTCCCTTTAGTGTCCGGCAGGTCAGAAATAATGCAGGTCAAGGAACATTTAGAGAAGACCAAGGATGATCTGCGGAGAGAAAAAATTCCATTTAATGGGGATATCAAGATAGGCATTATGATAGAGGTCCCTTCTGCTGTACTTTTGGCGGATGTCCTTGCCAAGGAAGTGGATTTCTTCAGTATAGGTACAAACGACCTCATTCAGTATTCCCTGGCAATCGATAGAGGTAATGAATGTGTGGCACATCTCTACGAGCCTTTACACCCCGGTGTTTTGAGGATGATCTATCGTACCATAGAGGCAGCCCATGAAGCAGGAATTGAGGCGGCAGTTTGCGGAGAGATGGCAGGAGAACCGATGTATCTTCCTGTACTTATTGGCATGGGTCTGGACGAACTGAGCATGAACGCCTTGGATATACCAAAGATCAAGCGCATGATTCGAGTGAGTAACCAGGACCAATGTAGCGCTTTGGTTCGAAATCTTCTTGAGTGCTCTACCGCACAGGAGATAAGAGGACTTCTTTTAGATTTCCTTACCCCTAACTTCCCAGGAGAATTCGATCTCAGTCACGGGTTATATCCGGATTTTGCCGGCAGAGATGCTATCCTCGGGCCTCTGATGACCGAAATGAAAAAGAGTCTAGAATAGGCAGTTAATTTAGGACCTGTCATGAAATAAATGGTTCCTTCTTACTAAGTTGAGCAATTAGCTGTTAGCCATTAGCGTTTAGCTTTGAAAAATCAAGGCATTATGTTAATTAGAAATAATCCCCAACGGGTAAAAGTTTGCAATAGCAAAATATCCCGCTTGCCAGGGCGGCAGACCGATAATCATTCAACTAATAGCTAACCACTAAAGGCTAATCGCTCAAATTAAGTTCTTACAATGCTGAATTTTGACAAAGTCGGGCAGATGACTATTGCAGCACTGCTGGCCTCTATAGGCTCGGGCTTTGTTGTGGCCTACCAGTACGAGGTGGCACACCCTTTTGTAACCAGCGTCGCCATCGAAGCAATACTTCCTTTTGGTGCCTTCTGGAGGGCCCTGCACTTCTGGACCAGTCAGGCATTTTTCCTTCTACTAATTTATCACGCATGGCAAAGCATTGATGATCTGCCCAAAATTTCTATGCGACCTTCAAGTCGTAGGCAGTGGACTGTCCTGAGCCTTACCTTCCCCATGAGCATCCTTGCTCTGTTTACCGGATATGTTCTGCGGTATGATGGAACAGGTCAGGCTGCGGGCACAATTGCCGAGCACCTCTTGCTGAAAATCCCACTGATTGGCTCAGGACTCAACCGTTTCCTGATGGCTAGTACAGATGAGGGTTTAAGCCGTATTTACCTCCTGCATCTGCTCCTTACCGCCCTGTTATGGGGGCTTGGCACTTGGTATCACACCCGTCGGGTAATCCTAAGCCGAAAGATTTTTATGAGCGTTCTAGCCGGTTCTATTGCGGTAGCCATTCTGTTTCACGCACCGATAGACCTTCCTGGAAAAAACATAGACCTGATACAAGGCCCGTGGTTCTTTCTGGGAATACAGGAACTCTTGCGACTTTTTCCGCCACTCGGGGCTGGAATTCTGTATCCACTGATACCAGTGATCGCCTTCTCATCGCTACCCTGGGCAAGTAACAGAAAGATACCTTTTTCGCTCCTTATCGGATGGCTT
>JAFDDO010000138.1 GCA_019310825.1 Deltaproteobacteria bacterium
TTTCAGCTATGCTGATGGTCCTGGTTTTGCTATGCGGGTAAGTGGGAGTATTTTTTCACCGCCCGCTTTGCTCGAGACGCAGAGTTCGCAGAGGAAAAATATATTTTCTTTTCTGCTGAGAGGGCAGAAAACAAAATACGCTTACGTAAAAACCATGGTCATTCAAAACATATATACCGACGAATATAATTGTATAGTTGCCGTAAGGCTTTGTGGTTTTTTGTTTTCCTTCCTCTCAAAGGAAAACAAAAAGGAAATAAACTTAGCGTTCTTTGCGTCTTTGCGGTGAACAGTATTCAGACAAAGACCCTTTTAGGGTCACCATCCAAGCCACACCTTTTAGGGGTGGTGGTTGACTTTGGTTGATTTAGCGAGTTGTTATCATAGCGGCATGCATCGACACAGACGACTCAACATCGCGTGTGCGATTCATCATTTCATCACCAGGGATTTTAATTGCCAAGATATTTTTCTTGATGAGTGCGACCGGAATGACTTTCTTTGTCGATTTGAAAAGAATCTTTCTGTGAACGGAAGAGAATATGAATGACAAAATGCTGTACGGTTTTCTCATTATCGGTATGCTTCTTATCATTTGCCCGAGTTGTGCGGAACGTACGGAACGCCCTAAATTATCACAACAAGAATACTCCAAGGAGCTTCCGGGGCAGACGTCCAAACCCCTCGAATATGTTTGTGTGCATACGATCACACCACAAAGTACGCGTTCTCAAACTGTACTCGCACGGAAAACACCATCTCTGATACGCGAATTTCAAAGGGTGTCTTTCACGCTCGGATCTCCCATTTTTATCAGGATCTTCAAGGAAAGCAAAGAGCTTGAACTGTGGGTCAAACGTGACAAAACGTTTAGCCTCTTCAAAACGTATCCCATTGCCTATTTTTCAGGGACGCTTGGCCCAAAATCTCGTGAAGGCGATAAACAAGCGCCTGAAGGGTTCTATTATGTCTCGCCGTCGCGCATGAACCCAAGAAGCCAGTTTCATCTCTCATTCAATATTGGCTATCCAAATCTGTATGATCAACAGCACCAACAAACAGGAAGTGCCATCATGGTGCATGGAAATACGGTGTCAATTGGCTGTTTTGCCATGACTGATCGGCGTATTGAAGAGATCTACACGATTGCCGATCATGCCTTAAATTCGGGGCAACCCTTTTTCCGCGTTCATATCTTTCCGTTTCGGATGACCGATGAGAATATGGAGCGGTATGCGACATCGCCACATCTCGAATTTTGGAACAATTTGCAAGAAGGATACAAGTTTTTTGAAAAGGTGCGCCGTCCTCCAAACGTGACCGTTGAGCATCAACAGTACACCTTTGAGTATAAACAACGTGAAGCATAAAAAGGGACGCCTGATTTCTGTCATGGCTTGATAGCGAATATATTAGCCAGTGTAGTTCCGAGTAGGCGAGTTTTTTAGTGCCAAGGTGTTTAACGACTGGTAAATCAGTCGTAACAATCTATGAAATGGAAGGAGTGCTATGTCTTTGTTGATTGGTGATAATTTGGTTGTCAGTATGCATTATAAGCTAACTGACGACGACGGAAATGTGCTGAATAGTTCAGAAGGTTCTGAGCCACTGTCTTATTTACACGGTGGGGTGAATATCATACCCGGATTGGGAAAGGCGCTGGTGGGTAAGGTAGAGGGAGATTCTCTACAGGTCAGGGTTGAGCCTGCCGAGGCCTATGGTGAGATCATGCCTATGGTGTTTGAGGCAAAAGCGCCGAGCGGCTCCGTGCAGCATTTTGTGGTGAAAAAAGTGGACGGTGATAAAGTCACAATTGATGCTAATCATCCACTAGCCGGAGTCGTGCTGCATTTTGATATTGAAATTGTTGGTGTGCGGGAAGCGACGGAAGAAGAAGTCGCCCAAGACCATGCTCACTAGATTGTTTACATATAAGGTGAGATCTAACGGCTAATGGCGTATTATATAAATTGCAATACGTTACTGCACCTAAAAGACGGGAGCCAGCCGATTCGCTCAGAGACAAATCGAACATCATCGGCGGCTGGCTCCCGTCGCTGACCCCCTCGTTAACACCCAAAAAGTAATGCTATGGATATCACACTTCGAGAAATCTATGATGGATTTGCTGAAACCTATGAAGAAAACCGGGGACTTTTTGATATGACGGAAGTCTTTAATTCTTTTTATGCGCGGTTAGAGGTAGAGAAAGGAAAATTGCTTGATTTGGGATGTGGAGTAGGTGAGCCATTTACACGATTTTTTATTGATCGTGGCTGGACAGTTAAAGGTGTAGATTTCTCTGAACGAATGCTTGAATTGGCGTCTAAATATGTTCCAGAAATGCAAACTATTCACGCCGATATACGTGAGGTTGAATTTGAACCAGGCCAGTTTGAGGCAATAACAGCGATTTATAGCTTATTTCATGTTCCAAGCAATGATCACGCGGCCTTGTTTGATAAATTCTATAAGTGGCTTTTGCCAAAAGGTAAGGCGTTATTTACCTATGCAACGAAAGAATATACAGGCAGCAATGAATTTGATGGCTATAAGGAATTCATGGGAAAAAAGCTATATTACAGCCACAAAAGCCCTGATAAACTATACGCTGATTTAGAAAGGCTTGGTTTCAATATTGAGTCCACGGATTATCGAAATATTGGAAATGAGATATTCCTATGGGTTGCGGTGAGCAAGCCTATGATAGAGGTGGCGCACGGTGCTAACAGACCGCTACCGACCGCCGAAAGCAGCGTTTAATTTTGCACGCCAGCTTGGCCACTGATGGATATTTGACACTGTAATTGGACTTGAGTAGTGGGGGCAGCCCCTATAGCCCGGCAGTAATAGTCTCTTCTGCCCATTCAAGGGCCGCTCTCACCCTTGGAGCCACCAGAGAAAGTGCCTCTTCATACGATACCCAGCGATACTCATCGTGTTCCGGTTTCCCTATTTCCGGATTTACCGGAAGGCTCACACGAGACTCACTGGTCTCTGCCATATAATAACGGGCCACCTTGCTGCGGCCATAAGGTCCTGTCTCCCTGTAATCGTATCCCCAACGAAAATTGAGGTCATTCAAGGTGGTCTCCTCCTCCACCTCCCTCTTGGCGGCTTCAACAGGAGACTCGCCCGGTTCCACAATCCCTTTTGGAAAATCCCAATAACCAAAGGCCCTGAGCAATAAATATTTCAACTGAACACCATTAATCCTGACCAATATTACCCCTGCGGAAAGGATCTTTTTCTTTGTCACATTGCTCTCCACCGAATTCTTCACTTCTTATTACTCGGTCCCTATAAAAAACGGTCGAAAATCAGACTCATCCCGTTCAAGTGCAAAATTTATCTCTTTCAAGAGCCTTGACCTGTCCTGGGGCAGGCAGCCGTGAAGGTCGATATAATTCGTATAGTGGTCACTGGTAAGGAAAGTCTTAGCTGTCAGGCCTTCGAGGAAAATTCTTGTTTCCCTTAAAACGCCGTGAGGCGTCAGCATCTTTAAACGCCCTGCCAAGACATCATCCAAAATGGGTGTATTTATCTTTGGCACAAATGTGCGCAACCGGACAAAGTCTGGGGCGATTTCATTGATCACCCTGGCAGTCTCTTTTGCATGCTCGTGTGTTCTTTCCTGGCCACCGATTCCCAAAATAACATACAGACTTAGTTCGATCCCGGCGGCCATCAGCCACTTGCCCGCTTCGATTTGCTCCTGGGCCTGAGTTCCCTTGCAAATATGTTTCAATATGACGTCATCACCTGATTCAAGGCCCACATGAATGCGTCCAAGGCCCGCTTTGGCCAACTGCCCGAGCTTATCCGGTCCTTTCTTATGGATAAATTGAGAAGACCCGTAGACCGTGATCCGCTCAAGACAGGGAAAGGTTATCCTGGCAAAATGACACACGTCAGCCAGATTCTTTGTGTTCATAGCTATTGTGTTTCCAGCAGGGAGAAACATGGTGCGTACGTGAGGGCCGCAGATCTCTTTTGCTTCCACTATGTCTTGCTTAATATCCGCTACCGGCCTGACGCGGTATTTAGGCCAGTTCTTATAGACCATGCAAAAAGTGCATCGGTTATGAGGGCATCCGATAGTGGCCTGGATTAACAACGAGTCTGCTTCGCTGGGAGGCCGGTATATGGGACCTTCATAGCGCATGGAGGTGCCTTGTCATATTGCATACACTCATTAAAAACTTCTAAAAGTCCATCTCTGTTTATAATTTTTTCTAATATTGCCAACCCAGAGCCAGCCCCTCCAGACCGAATATTATTAATCATAAAACACACATCGTTCGTTGCAAGGTAAAAACGGCCCGGGAAGATTTCCATTCTTGCATTAGAGCTGTTTTTTCCTAATTTCAACAAATTATTACACTGCAAAAACCTTGAAATATGATTCCGCTCAAAAAGCCCGAGATGCAAGGCGCAAAATTTTCCGGGAATGAGCATACTTATCGTATGTCGCATGGGCTGGAAAATTGAAGCAACGCCGCAGATTGGGTTTTTCCCAGTGGAACCAACAAATGCTATTGCCTTTCAATTAAGTATTGCGCCATCTGAACATACACTTTATTCTGTCTTTGCTGAGAACTTGCAATGCAAGGACAAACCGGAAACCTCCCGATTTTAGCTAGAAAGGATGAAAGCATGTTCGTGAGCGAAAAAGAGAAAACAGAATTTTCTAATTTTCTTGAAAGCTGGACAAATGACCCACAAAATAATAAGGGCGTCTTTTTCAAACTCAGAGACAATCTCATGGAAAAGGAGGATGCGATCCTGTCTTTTAATTCGCGCCCCGGTGTTACTTATTCTTTCAGGGCGAGCCTAGACAAACACGGCGAGAACAGACTCTTTGTTATGGCTGATATCATAGATGATGACCCTGAAGACCGTTGGCTTTCAGTATGTTTTTACGGGGACATGATAACAGATCCGGATGAGGTGGGAAATCTGATCCCAAAAGGTCTACTTGGGGAAGACGGTTACTGCTTTGATATTTATGAATATGACGAATCCACGATTTCCTATGTTAAACAAAGAATTGACGAGGCCTATTCGAAAACATTGGATTATTGATTATTTCTCAACCTTCTCCAATTCTTTTTGCTTTTCTTTTGTTAAGTCCGTTTTATAGAATTCTCCGCTTTCTGCCAGTACCATAAAAAACTCGGAAATATAATCTATTTCAATTTCCATGTTTTGCGTCCGACACTCAAGCAAATGTCCTCCCCCTTTTTTGTCCTTAGTGATAAAATGAAGATGATAACCCGGAACATTTATCCCCTTGACATAGCTTGGGCACCGAAATCCTACAATAGTCCCCTCTACATCCTGAAATTCAAATGTCACCTGTTTTTTAACTACTTCGACAAGAGGAGGATATGGCTTAGTTTGTTTGGGAACGCTCCTTGTTTTTATGTACTTGAAAATCCCTTCTATTTTTACAGCATAAAAAATATTTTGGGTTGGCAACAAGCTGTCTAAATAGTGTTTTAATTGGTCATAATCCATCTCATTGTCTAATAATACTGTTTTGTCGGATTCAAAATAAGTTACAATAGCAAATGGTGTCTTCATGCAATCATCAACACTATAGGCTATCCCATCTGTTTTTATTTGATAAAATTTATTATCAAATCCAAGCATCTCTCCGTCAATGGCATTAAAAGTCCCTATTCCAAAATCACCGTGCTGCTTTAACTCTCCATAGGTTACATCTCCATTGTATATCCCTTCTAAAAGAGCGTTAATGGTTGAGGTCTGAAACAGAATATCATTATCATGAGCAGATGAGCATCCACACATATATAGAGTCAAAAAAGTTACTAATAAATAACGAATAAATTTCATCGTCCTCCCTCTAAGGCTGGGTATTTTTATTCTCATTTTTTTGCTACTTTGCACATTTTTTCATCAATACTACCATCGGGAAGCATCCGATCCGGATGCGGCTCTCCCCTCGTTCCCCTCATGCCGTCTCCATTCAGAACTCACGAATCAAAAGTTTAGATTTTAGGTGAACTCTGAACCCATGAACCCATTGAACGCTTACCTACATTTATCGTTTTTTCCGCCTTTTACAAAAAAATTTTACTATAGGATTCCAGCTAGAACATCGGCTTATCCATAAAAAAACTTGAGGCGTTCAATGCCTTGTCCGATAACAAATGTGACACTGATGGCCTTGAAACTACATGAGCCCTAAATAAGTATAAGAAGCCATTGTCCAGGAGAGCAAAACGATGAAGGTATTGATTGCTGAAGATGATGTCACTACTCGCCGCCTGCTTGAAATCCTGCTAAGTCAGTGGGGATATGAGACAGAAGTTACTGATGACGGCAAAGAGGCGTGGCATGCCCTTCAAGCAACAGATCCACCGCAAATGGCAATCTTCGACTGGATGATGCCTGAAATGAACGGCGTAGAGCTTTGCCACAAGATTCGTGAATCCATCACACCCTCACTAATCTATATCATCCTACTTACAGTGAAAGACCGCAAAGAGGATATAGTGTCAGGCCTTGATGCCGGGGCAAATGACTATGTCATCAAGCCCTTTGAGCAAGAAGAACTGCGCGCCCGCCTCCGGGTCGGCGAACGGGTTGTTGAGCTGCAATCCGCCCTTAATGATCGAGTTAAAGAACTACAGAAAGCTCTTTCTCATATCAAAACACTTCAGGGTATTCTGCCCATCTGCATGCATTGTCATAAAATTCGCGACGACCAGGATGTCTGGCAAAGACTCGAAAAATACATAGCGGAACACTCGGGGGTCCAGTTCAGCCACGGCCTCTGTCCTGAGTGCCGGAAGAAGTACTACCCTGATCCGAATATTAGCTGACTAAAAACAGTGGCAAATCCTAATTAATTGATATATCATCTTTTTTGTTCAACAGAACTTCACACCGGTTTGGTAAACACGCTAAATTTCTATCCTATGGGTAAGCGCAAAAAAACAAAAAAGGTCGCACGGAAGTATTTTATCCCATCGAAACGCATAAAATACACCACGGAACATCTTCTTAAAAAGGCTTCTTCAGCCCATAGGAAAGGCCGACTTGCTGAAGCAGAAAAAGGCTATCTGGAAATATTG
>JAFDDO010000139.1 GCA_019310825.1 Deltaproteobacteria bacterium
ACTGGGGTCAGCCGGTCGGTAAAGAGGTCTGGTAAATGGCTGTTTATGTCCCTAAGCAAGGAGATATCATCGCGATCACTTTAGATCCACAATCCGGTCATGAACAAAAAGGACATCGCCCTGCTTTTGTTGTTAGCAAAGACCTGTTTAACCGCAGCACAGGCTTGGTTATTGTATGTCCAGTCACGAACACAGATCGTGGTTTTCCCTTTCATGTGCCT
Source organism: Deltaproteobacteria bacterium (assembly GCA_019310825.1). Classification (GTDB taxonomy): domain Bacteria; phylum Desulfobacterota; class Dissulfuribacteria; order Dissulfuribacterales; family UBA3076; genus UBA3076. The sequence goes on from JAFDDO010000139.1 coordinate 222, forward strand.
ATTCCAAAAAACAGTAAACTGACGGGCTTTATTATGGTTGAGCAAGTTAAATCGGTCGACTTCCGCTCTCGTCGCGCTAAACGAATCGAACACGGTAATGATGATTTGCTGTCAGACGTACTTTCCATATTAGATGCCTGCATCTATTAACAGGCCAATAAAGGCATTAAGGGCGACTGCAAAAAAGCCACCGCGCCTTATGCCGGACATTATGTGCTAATAATAATCCAAAATTTGAAATATTTCGAATAATGGAAACGTGATGTAAATAGTTCTATATTTCTACAAAACATTATTTCTTTGAGCGAAATGTTCAACGAAATATATAAAACAAGTATTCGATTGGAGGTTTTATATGGCAAAAGGTAAAGACAAAGGAAAATCACAAGAAAAGAAAAAACCACAAAAAAGCATTAAAGAAAAAAGGAAATTAAAAAAGGAGAAAGGCTCTAAGGCTTCATGATTTCGGTTGAATTCAATCTATGAAAACCGAATTTACAGCTGCATTTTCGATAAGGGCATACTTGTGACTAATAACGATATCTTGCGCCGTGTTCGCTATACTTTCGATTTTAGCGACTCGAAAATGATAGCTATATTTGTTGTTTAGCTAATCTTGAGGTAACCCGTGGGCAGGTCAGTGATTGGGGGATGTGCGGGACGTCATCGATTAGGTTGAATGAATTTGATAACACCGTTCAGGCCCAACTGTAAATTTTCCTCTCGCGAACTCGAAATATGCCAAGATAACGATTGCACAGGTCGAAAAATTTTTGACCTCTCATTTCGCTTGACCTCCTTTTTCCATCTGTATATATTGTTAATATAATATATCATACAAGGAGGTGTCATATGACAACACAAATGATTGTCCGCATTGATCCAACCCTCAAAAATAAGGTTAGCAATTTTGCCAAAGCTGAAGGGAAAAATGTAAGTGAAGTTGTAAGGGAACTACTTGAAAGTTATGTGAAAAATAGAGACATTGGCTCCTATATTGATGACCTCTGGAGCCGAACAGGAACAAAAATCAAAAAGCAAGGGTTCGGTTCTGATGACATTGATTCAATTATCCAAAAGGTTAGAGCTGAAAAATGATAAAAGTTGTTATTGACACAAATGTTTTTATCTCATCATTTTTTGGCGGCAACCCTAAAAAAATTATTGATTTATGGAAAAAAGGGGAAATAAAACTCTGCCTATCAAGAGAGATTGTTGATGAATATGTTGAAGTCCTTAAAAGGCTTGGGCTGCAAAACGAAAGTGAACTTCAAGAATTATTACATACTTTTTCAGAAGGGCATAACATTATCTTTTCAGCATCAACTCCTTCCTTAAAAATAATTGAACAAGACCCAGACGATAATATGTTCATTGAATGCGCTGTTGCCTTAGAATGCTCACATATAATTTCAGGGGATAAACATTTAAAATCGATTAAAAACTACATGGGAATTAAAATCGTCAATCCAAAAGAATTTCTCGTACAATTTTAAACTATTATGCGCTAACAAAGGTGTGGTCGGGAACTTGAGGAGTTAGTTTAGTAGTTTAACATCATTCTCTTTTGCAAATTTTTCACCTCGCTTGATGGCTTGCCAGACTGAAGGCCGAAATATACCGAAATATAGGACCAATTCCTTCCAGAAAATACCGGGACCTTTGCTTTCGGCATCAACTGATAGCCAAGTCAAAAAACCATTGACGAACCCATAATTTAGTCCTAAATTATAACCGTATTTTAGACCTGAAATTAAATCTATTTTATGGTGGCCAAAATGAAAGCTGTCTTAGCAAACTGCTCTGCGAGCATATCAGAATTAAAAAGAAACCCTAGTGCACTCATCGACCAATCCGATGGTGAACCCATTGCTATCCTCAACCATAATAAGCCAACTGCGTACCTTATCCCTGCAGAAACATATGAAGAGCTATTAGAGAGTATCGAAGATTATCAGCTTGGATTTATAGTAAAAGAAAGACAAAACGAGAAAATTTCAGCCATAGAAGTGGATATAGATGAATTGTAAACTGAAATTTCTCCCAACGGCTCTTAAGGAATGGAAAAAGCTTGATAACACCATTCAAATTCAGCTTAAAAAAAAATTAAAAGAGCTTCTCAAAAGCCCTCATTTACAGGGCAGCCAACTTCGCGGTTTTAAAAATCATTATAAAATCAAATTAAGGGTAAGTGGGTATCGTCTCGTCTACGAAGTCATTGATGACGAAATATGTGTACTTGTTATTGCTATTGGCAAAAGAAACAAGAACGAAGTTTACAAATATGCCCAAAACAGAGCTAACCAGAAAAAGCATAAAAAAAATTCAAATTAACTCAGGCAGCTCAGGCCAGTGTGTTTAAGATCTGCGGAGTTAGTTTAATAGTTTAACATCATTCTCTTTTGCAAATTTTTTACCTCGCTTGATTGCTGGCGAGACTGAAGGCCGGGATATACCGAAATACCGGGCCAATTCCTTCCAGAAAATGCCAGGACCTTTGGGTACCGGTTGCCCCCCCCATCCGGTAATCTCACCAGAAATGGAAAAAATGAAATACGATAAAGTAGGAAAAAATATTTTAGATGCTTACGAAAGCGGAAACATGAAACTTTCCTCACCTTCGAAAAAGGAAATAGAAAACATAAAAGCCATTGCAAAGAATACTTTTAAAAAAAACAAACGAATTACAATCCGTCTTTACGATCATGATTTTAAAGGGATTCAGAGAAAAGCATTGGAAATGGGTATCCCTTACCAAACACTCATTTCGGGCTTAATACACCGATACATTGAAGGTGAATTAGTATCAAAAATTAGATAACATCAGCATGAACAAGGACGCTCGTAAACTCGAGCCTGTTATGCTGGGCGTTAAATGATGGGAACCTTATGCTAACCGGAGTCCATTTTATTCTAACTTACATGTGTAATTTTGAATGTGATCATTGTTTCTTATATTGCAGCCCGCGTTCAAAGGGTACATTTACCCTGAATCAGGTAAGAGATGTTCTTGAGGAATTGCAAAAGATCGGGACAATAGAAGCAGTAGGTTTTGAGGGAGGTGAGCCTTTTTTATTTTATCCATTATTACTTGAATGTATCAAACTCGCTAGTGCTAAAGGGTTCAAAACGGCAATAGAAACAAATACATATTGGGCAACAACTGAGGAAGATGCAGAGTTTTGGCTCCGTCCTCTCAGTAATTCGGGGCTTTCGACGCTTGAAGTAAGTGATGACACATTTCATCACGGAGAGGAAATTGCTAATTCCGCTAAACGAGCTTTTTCCGCCGCACAAAAAATAGGTATAAATGTAAATTCAATTTGCATTAATAAACCCATGATTGGAAAAAACAAAGGACAAGTTAAAGGAAAACCAATTTACATAGGTGGTCCTAAATTAAGAGGGAGGGCAATAGAGAAGCTGACAGAAGGGTTGCCCAGGAATTCATGGAAAAGCTTTACCGAATGTCCTTTTGAAGATTTAAGAAATCCCAAAAGAGTTCACATTGATTCGTTTGGTTTTGTCCATCTCTGCCAGGGCTTGAGTATGGGCAATATGTGGGAAATACCATTATCAGATTTGGTTAACAACTATGATCCTGATGCACACCCAATCTGCGGGCCTTTGCTAAAAGGCGGGCCTGCTCAATTGGCCAAAGAACACAATGTTCAGCATGAGGATGAATACGTTGATGCTTGTCATATGTGTTCTAAGATATGCTTGAATTTAATTAACAGGTTTCCACAATATATTGCTCCAAGACAGGTATATGGTTTGGAATAAAGCAAAAAGGAGATCGCTATGAAAAAAAGTCTTATAGTGATTGTATCATTGCTTTTAATGGGATGGAGTATGTGCATGGATTCATTTGCCGTACAAAATTATGAAAAAGCCATTTTTGCCGGTGGTTGTTTTTGGTGCATGGAATCAGACTTTCAGAAAATCTCCGGAGTCAAAGATGTTATTTCCGGTTATACAGGAGGAACGGGCGCAAACCCAACCTACAAAGACTACGGCGAAAAAGGGCATATAGAAGCTGTCCAGATTACTTATGATCCTTCTGTAATAACATATAGGAAGCTTTTGAAATTATTCTGGCGGCGCATTGATCCTACAGATGCAAATGGTCAATTTTGTGATCGTGGCCATGAATATTCGACAGCAATTTTTTATATCACAGATAATCAAAAACGTCTGGCTAAAGAATCAAAAGCTACACTCGAAAAGTCCGATCAAATTAAAAAACCAATCGCAACAAATATCCTTAGGGCTGGAGAATTTTATAAAGCAGAAGATTATCACCAGAATTACTACGAAAAAAACCCCGTAAAATATAAATTTTACCGGTTTAAATGTGGCCGTGACCGGCGGCTAAAAGAGCTGTGGGGCAATAATATGGAGTATGAAAAACCAATGGGAGATATGTCAAAATACAAAAAGCCTAGCGAAGAAGAACTTAAAAAGAAATTATCGCCTCTGCAATATAAAGTCACTCAAAAAAATGGTACGGAACTGCCATTTAAAAATGAATACTGGGATAATAAGAAAGATGGGATTTATGTTGATATCGTATCAGGAGAGCCCGTGTTTAGCTCACTCGACAAGTTTAAATCCGGTACCGGCTGGCCGAGTTTTACAAGGCCCCTTGATCCTGAAAATATTGTCGAAAGAGAAGATAGAAGCTGGTTTTCCGTAAGAACTGAAATCAGAAGCAAATACGCTGATTCTCATCTGGGACATGTATTTAATGACGGGCCTGCACCAACGGGACTGCGTTATTGCATTAACTCGGCGGCTCTTCGTTTTATCCCCAAGGAAGATTTAGAAAAAGAAGGCTATGGTGTGTACAAAAAGCTTTTTCAAGAATAGAACAGGAAATTAGAAAAAATAAGAGCCTGGACATCATAAAGTGATGGAACGGGGTTAACATACAGGGGACTTTCACCCCATAAGTTCACGCCCATGCCGAGCTTACACCAGCGAATTCAGCAGACTTCGTTTCTGATTCACGGTGATTAGTCGAACAAGAGAGGGGAGAAGAGGTTATGAAACGTATAATCTTCGTGTTGCGCGCCTTACTTATCCTTCCATGTGTGCTCTTACCCCTTATATCCTGCACTTCGAAATCCACGAAGGCGCAGTTAGTTGATGGAAAGTTACAGGCGTGTCCAGGCAGTCCGAACTGCGTGTCCAGTGAAAGCGAGGATGCATCATCCCGGGTTGCCCCGCTGGTCTTTCAGGGTCCCCCGGAAATAGCGTGGGAGCGACTTGGATGACGTAGAGTTCAGAATGGTGGCCACAAATGGCATTATTCATGTTCGCTCGGCATCGAGAAAGGGGTATTCAGATTTTGGCGTGAACAGGAAAAGGGTGGAGAAATTTCGAGTCAGATTCAATCGGAAGAAGGATCAAACGGTCGGCCAACAGACACATCCAGCAGACGTTCAGCAGCGCCGCTGATTTAAACGGTTGTTATGCAGAAATTATGAGTAAAGAACCCAAAAATGACTGTTGGGTAGGGCTTGCTTCAGCGGCTACTCTTTTTCAAATAGTCAACTTTTTGGTGGGACTATTTTTTGGAGGATAATATACCGAAATGACAAGCAAAGCTACATTTGACATGGAAGATAAATTCATGGCGCCTTTCTTTGTGAAACAGAGGGTCTCTATTGAAAAAGGAGACGGTATCCATGTCTGGGATGAGGAAGGAAACAGATATATTGACTTTACCTCCGGTTGGGGTGTGACGTGTATCGGCCACGGTCAAAAGGTAATCAGGGAAGCACTGTATGAACAGGCTGGAAAGATTATTCAGAACCCCAATTCCGGGCTCACATACTCACCAGCCCGCGCCAGCCTTCTTTCCCTCTTGAGAGAGATTCTTCCACCCAATCTCACAGGTGTCTTTTTCGCAAACAGTGGCGCAGAGGCGAATGATGCTTCGATCAAACTGGCTCGCAAAGTGACCAACAGGATGGATGTTGTTTCTACCCTTCAGAGTTTCCATGGACGTACAATCAGCACGGCATCCGCCACAGGGCAGGCCAGCCATAGGGACAAGTTTAACCCGTTGATGCCCAATTTTCGATTCATTCCCTTTGGAGACCTGGACGCACTGGAAGAGATTCTGGACGAGAACGTTGCCGCCATGATTCTTGAACCTGTCCAGGGTGAGGGCGGTGTTCGCGTCCCGTCAGATGACTATCTGGTAGAAACAGAGCGCTTGTGTAAGAAGAACGGCAGCCTGTTGATAGTGGACGAAATCCAGACAGGTTTCTGCAGGACTGGACCCATGTTCATTACAGGCGCACTTGGTGTGAATGTCGACTTCCTCACAATGGCCAAAGGGATCGCAGGAGGGTTCCCATTTGCTGCATTTTCCATGTCCGAGCAGGTGGTTAAAAATCTTGATCTGGGCGATCATGGGGGAACATACTGCGGTAATCCCCTTGGCTGTGCTGTTGCCCATGCTGTGATCAAGTATCTCATGGACCACAACATATCCGACAACGTTGAACGAATGGGCCGTTTCGCCCTGGACATGATGGGGCAATGGAAGGCGCAATACCATAAGGTTGTTGATGTTCGTGGCAAGGGGCTTCTGCTCCTGGTTGAGTTTGAGGACGAAGATACTGCTGTCCGTGTGAGCGATGAGTGTTTTGCAAGGAGACTATTCGTGAGACAGACTCATGGAACGGGTATCAGGATATTCCCGGCTCTTAATATAAATGAAGGAGAACTGGAAGAAGGTTTGACAATTTTTAGGGAAGCAGTGGAAGTTATAATGGACAAGAATTGGCCCGACCCCAGCTAAAACTATCCGGAAGATCTATGATATTGGGGACGTTGCCAATTTATACAATTTAAGGTATTTATTCTGTATGGCGAGACAGCCCCGATTAGATGCTCCTGGTGTTTTGCACCATGTTATGGCACATGGAATTGAGCGACAGCCAATTTTTACTGATGACCGTGACAGAGATGAGTTTGTTCGCCGTCTATCAGATCTTGCTTCGGAAGGTAAACTTATCGTTTACGCATGGTCTTTGATGCCCAACCACTTTCATCTTCTGGTTAGGGCCGGAAAGATCTCTTTGTCCAGAAGTATGCGTTCATTGTTAACAGGTTATGCCGGATACTTTAACCGGCGGTATAGACGTCATGGACATGTATTTCAAAACCGTTTCAAGTCTATAATATGCGAGGAGGAACCATACTTTTTGGAGCTTGTTCGATATTTGCATCTTAATCCGCTGCGTGCCGGTGTTGTCAAGGACTTGAATGAGCTGGACCGGTATCCGTACACGGGTCATTCGGTCCTTGTGGGTCGTATAGACCGGTCATGGCAGGATACTGAAGATGTGTGGAGTCGATTTGGCGAGACCTGTCGGAAAGCTGCGAAGAGTTATCGGGCCTTTGTGTCGGATGGTGTCGGTCAAGGCCGAAGGCCTGACCTTATGGGTGGTGGACTTTATCGAAGCATGGGTGGTCGGCGTGCAGTTGCGGATTTACGTCGAAACCGCGAGGCATATCGGTCTGACGAACGCGTGTTGGGATCTTCTGCATTTGTTGAGACCTTGTTTGAGGAAGTGGATGCTCAATCTAAAGGAAGATGTAGGAAGGTAGAATTGCCAAAGCTGAAGAGACGCATTGCCAAAGATATGGGAGTCAGTAGTCATGCATTGTCTGGTGGAGGCAGGTCTGAGAGTGTGTCACGTGCCAGAGCTGCTCTCTGTTATGTTTGGATGCATTATTTGGGACAAAGTGGCCGGGTACTTGCTGAAGAGCTTGGTGTGAGTCCCCAGGCCGTTTATGCGGCCTCTTCTCGAGTGGAACGGGACGGTGGATTGAACGCAAAAGTCCTGGAAAGATGGTGCCGGTGAATATATTATATAAATTGGCAACGTCCCTATTATGTGTTGCTAGGCATTGACAAAATTACTACTGAACATGTACCTCTACAAAATCAAACCAAGTGATATCTAGATTACCATCTGCATTTTCATCAACAACAAAGCAGAACAAGTAATCTCCTGGGGGAAAAGTTGAATTGATTAGTTCAAAGGATGAGAAGCCGACCAGAGGATACTCAAAACATCTTTGGATGCCATCTACCCAAGTGGGATACACACAAGATAACCAGTCAAACGGTTTATAGTAAGCAAACCACCAATCTGCATTTTGGCCAACTAGACAGCCTGGATCAAGGCTGACTGTTATGGAAAGCGGATGGTTGGATGAAACCGTAATTGGGTCATCAGAGCCGTTTGCCTTGATGTCAGGTACAGGTAACTCTACACACTCATAGGCCCCCATATCAACAACCGGACCGGAGATCCGTGGATTTCCATCCAGATCTGTTGTGATGCCTGACGGCACCGAAGCATTATCCCCTTTGTTAATCGCTGCAGAGAGTGGTTGCAGCCGATAATCTCCTCCTCCGACAAAGAGCGGATCGCCATAAAGGGTTCCGGCACCAGGTGTGAAAATGATTGAGATATTGTTGTAAAGCAAGTTATGGTTATTGGAAACAGCAGCCGCAACGCCAGAATTTATATAAAGACCTTGCGATGTATTGTTGGCAATAATGTTGTTGGCTATTTTACCGGACACCGTTCCAGGGTCACAGTAGAGCATCATACCTTTTTCGTTATCTGCTACGTTATTGTTGACCACTTCCAAATTGACATGTCCATCATTTATATAATAAGTAATCGCACCGGGACCCCCAACATTTCCAGCCTGTCCGGTTACGAGGTTGTTGGCAATTCTCGTATCAGTATTGCACCCGACTGTATACTGATAAACGTCAATACCGTTGTTCATATTTGTGCCGGAGACTGTATTACCTATGATATCGACAATGGCATTGCCCCCCATATTGACTACTTGGATGGCGTCGCCCTGCGTTGCCCCCTCCATGACAATCACGTTGTTGCTGACGCTGCCTTCTATGTCGCTGTTGGAATGAACTTGGATTCCATACATCTGGTCGCCGGAAGGGACGGTGATGTTGTTTGAGGAAATGTTAAAGAAGGTCTTACCCCCGGAT
>JAFDDO010000140.1 GCA_019310825.1 Deltaproteobacteria bacterium
TCCATGGGGGCCGGGGTCCGTTGCCAATGGAAATCTATATTGTCATAAAGTGTCAGGGATACGTTAGCTTAGGCAGGAAAGTCCGGCGAGATGATGCTGAGATAGCTGGATATTTATCTCTACTCATATTTACGCAACATTGACAAAGAGAAGTGCAATTCATATTATAGTCATATAAAATAGTCAGATGACCAGGAGCAAGACCATGCAAGTAGCTGTAACTGAATTCAAGGCAAAATGCACCAAGCTTTTTCGTACGGTTGAACAGGATAATGAAACCATTGAAATTACCCGCCGTGGCAAGGTGATCGCTGTTGTTGTACCTCCAACTGTTGCAAAGCCTGACCCAGAACAATTTCTTGGCTGTTTACAAAACACGGTCACATTCAGTCCTGACTGGGACGAACCTCTGGGAGAGGACGACTGGGAGACCTGTAAATAATGTATTTACTCGACACCAACATATGGCTCTGGATGGTTGAGGAGCCTCAACGCCTTTCTGCAGAAATAGCTACCATTGTCAAGAATGCTGATAATTATCCCTTCTTCCTCTCAGCCATCAGTGTATGGGAGGTGGCAAAAAAGGTTAGTCTCGGCAAGCTTGGTCTTTCTATACCTGTCAGGGCCTGGTTAGATAAGGCGACTCAAGACCAATTTATCCATATCCTTCCCTTGTCTGTTAATGTTTCTCTGGAGTCAACCATCCTGCCCGGCACTTTTCGCAAAGATCCTGCAGATCAAATTATTGTTGCCGCTGCCCGCCATCACAACCTGACTATTCTCACTGCCGATAACCTGATCCGCACTTATCCCCATGTGAAAACAATTTAAAATCAGAGAGATAGCAGTCACATACCCGGTCCCTGAAACCAGATACCGATCCAGATTGCCTCCACGAACACCGATTTTTATTCAGATAATAATAATATCATTAGGAGACCGTTCCCTGCGCGTATCGTATTTTTGTTCCTGTCCATGATAGCTGATTATTCTGGCGTATCCAAGGCACTTCAAAAACATGATGCCGACGATATTGTACCACCTTACCCACGAATCTTCTTGATGGGAAGCATGCCCAAGCGTTCCATAGGGGACACAGCGTCCCATAGGCAACAAAGGGGCTGATTAAGGACATCACGACAGAGGAAGACCAAAGCATTCAAGGCTTGGTGATCACCCATCTATTGACTTGAGCTGGTCATTCAGCCATTCGAGGTAGTCATTGCTGCCGGAAACAATAGGTAAAGCAATTATTTCCGGCGTCTCATAAGGATGCAGCATCTTGATTGCTTTCTCAATTTCGTCGTAAAAGCTCTTTTTGCTCTTTATGAGACACTGCCATTCTTCGGCAGTCTCTATGTTGTCCTTCCACCAATAGGTGCTAAAAATTGGTCCGACAATCTGGGCGCAGGCAGCCAACCTTCTTTCTACCAAGGCTTTAGCTATCTGTTCGGCGTCTTGTCTTTTCTCAGTTGTCGTAACTACTTGGATATATGCTTCCATGCTGCCCTCCCCTTTCTCTTCTTGAACAAATGTCAACATTTCAACTGCATCCCCTCCCCTGTTCTACAAAGTTCACAGCTCATTCAATAAATTCAAAATATCCTCAAAATTCCACATGATCGCTTTATGGCGCTGCTCATAACAATTTCTTTCCCCCGCTACTGCCACCGTTCCCTTTTCCCTGATAGCTTATCTTCCCCGCATCCTGTGTCAAATACTGACACCTGTCTCTCGGTTTTCTGCTTTCTCTGTTTGTGGCCCTCGAACCTTATATTTTTATGGACGTGCCGTTTCTACCATATCTGCCCAATATTCAATGGAAATTCCACTCCTTGATCTTTCTATCGAATTTATTTATAACTTTTACGATTGTTGAATGAATTCACAGTTAGATGGGATCTATATTTTGCACTGGAATCTGAAACAGATGAAATAAGAAATATCAAGCCAATATCACCTCATCAGATTCCATTTAATGTATCCGGCACCCAACATGGAGATGGACAATGATCGTTATTCCGCTAGGCTTAATGACGACACGTCAGCTTCACTGTTATAACTTTTTTAGAGGGAATAAATATGGAATGTTTGATGGATCACATCGTGTTGAATGTGGAAGATGACGAGAAGATGGTCACTTTTTATTCGAAAGTACTTATGCTGCCGCCTGAACGCCTTGAGGAATACCAAGCAGGCAGGGTGCCCTTTCCGTCTGTACGACTGAATACGGATACGATTATCGACCTGTTTCCGAAGAAAATGTGGCAGAAAAATGCCCGGACCGGACAGGGTCGTGAGAACTTGAACCATTTCTGTATTGCCTTGAGTAAGAGGACGTGGGAGGACCTTTTGGAGCGACTTCAGGCCAACAATATCCATATAGAAGAAGGACCTGTTCCACGCTGGGGTGCGCACGGCACAGGAACGTCGATCTATTTTCAAGACCCGGAGGGCAACCTTATCGAGGCGCGGTATTACGAGGGACACAACGATTCAGAGAAATGTCTCCTTGAGTCTTAAGCGGCTCATGTGCCCGGCGGCGTTGGGGCGACAGGGGACTGAAAAACAACTCCCTGCTCATTTCCCTGGTATTTTAAGTTACTGCTTAAAAATATTGCTGATATAAGGCTAAAGATGACTAAAAAGAAAGATTGGACCAAAGGCGATTTACTGAACGTGTCAAGCTCTTACTGGCGGGGATGTTCTCTGCAAGCAGGAGTACGACTCGGAATCTTTACAGCGGTTGATGACGGATACTTAAGTCTGTCTGATATTGCCACAAAAATTGAAGCTGATGAGCGTGGAACTGAACATCTTCTTAATGCACTCTCTGCTATGGGACTCTTAATTAAGGAAAATGACTATTATAAAAATTCGTCGGCTTCTCTGGAGTTTCTTTCCAGTAAATCCCCAAAGTATATCGGTTACATTATTCTTCACCACCATCATATTTTAGACGGTTGGGCACAACTACATGAAGCAGTCAAAACTGGAAGACCAATAAAAAAACGTTCATATGGGGAAGAATTTGAGCGAGAATGTTTTCTCATGGGAATGTTCAATTTGGCAATGGGTATTGCTCCAAATGTGTCATCACAAATAAACCTTTCAGGACGCCGGCGCCTACTTGATTTAGGAGGAGGCCCCGGGACATATTCAATCCACTTTTGCCTTGCAAACCCAAAGCTTACAGCAGTAGTCTTTGACCGCCATACAACTGAGCCTTTTGCCGCCAAAACTATTGATAAATTTGGTCTAGCCGATCGGATTAGTTTTGCTGGAGGTGATTTCAACGTTGATCCTATTTCTGGAGGACCTTTTGATGTTGCTTGGCTTTCGCATATTCTGCATAGTAATAGGCCAGAGGAATGTCAGTCGATAATTGATAAGACCGTTGATGTCATTGAGCCAGGCGGTCTTATCATGATACATGACTTCATACTTGACAATAGCAAGGACTCGCCTGAGTTTCCGGCTTTATTTTCAATAAATATGCTGATCAATAATTGGGGGAAATCTTACTCAGAAAAAGAAATTATCTCTATGTTAGAAAATGCAGGAATTAGCAATATCAGCAGGCACTCTTTCCAAGGCCCTAATGACTCTTCCATTTTATGTGGAACGGTATAGTCATTTCCTTAGGATTAAAGGAACCCCACATCATATCATTGTAGGTTTGAGATATTGTTTCAGAGGGTAACTCCGTTGCGTCTGCTGCCTTCTATCTGTCCATTCTGTTTGACATGCTGTACAGAGAATACTATTCTTTTTAACATAATATGTGAGTGCAGGAGGGTAAATGGGATGGTATGATTGTCACCGCCACCAAGGTCTCCAATTGTACAACTTATTTTTACTTGCCTCCTAATCATTGATGATATTCGCATTTTAAACTCGTTTAAAAATTATTTGAACACAGTTCAGTGAAATAACGGCAGGTTTAAGAATATTGGCTGAAAAATAATTATGTTAACCCGCTTAAAGGTCTCCGGCTTCAAAAACCTTGTGGATGTTGATGTCCGTTTTGGACCATTTACCTGTGTGGTAGGCGCGAATGGCGTTGGCAAATCCAACTTGTTTGACGCTATCAGATTTCTGAGTGCGCTAACTAATGAAACCCTGGTTAATGCGGCTCTATCCGTTCGTGCCGGAGGGGAAAAATCTGCTGATATACGCAGCCTGTTCCACCGTATTGGTGATAGATTTGCCGAGGAAATGTCTTTTGAAGCAGAGATGATAATTCCGAGCGAAGGCATTGACGATCTGGGTCAGAAAGCAAAAGCCGGCATCACTTTTCTGCGTTACACTGTGGTTCTGGCCTATCGGGTGGATAAAGGCCTGCCTTCGCTGGGATCGCTTGAACTTATTCGTGAAGATCTTGATTATATAAAGCTGAGCGAGGCATGGAGACATTTAAGGTTCCCCCACAAAGCAAGTAGCTGGCGCAAGTCTGCGGTCCTGGGCAAAAGGACTTCACCCCTTATTTCAACCGGATATCAAGGGGAAAACCGTATTATTAAATTAATTCAGGAAGGTGGCGGCAGGAAAACAAAGACTGTCTCGGCATCAAATCTCCCGCGTACTGTGCTCTCTACTGTAAACACCATTGAGAATCCAACAGCCCTTTTGGCGCGCGGGGAAATGCAATCCTGGCAATTACTACAACTGGAACCTTCTTCAATACGTGAACCCGACAGATTTATAACCCCTGCGGGATTAGGTCCTGATGGTTCTCACCTCGCTGCAACTCTGTATCATCTTGCACATTCCAATAAATACATAAACCACACTTCTGAGGACGAGGCCGCTGTCTGGTTTTATGACAAGGTTGCTGCCCGCTTATCTGAATTGATAGACGATGTTTACAGCGTCAGAATTGACCGGGATGAGCGGCGTAGGCTTCTGACACTGGAATTAACTGACCATAATGGAACGGTTAATCCAGCGCATTTACTTTCTCACGGGACATTGCGTTTTTTGGCACTGGCTGTCTTGGAATCAGACCCAAAAACAGGCGGGCTTATCTGCCTGGAAGAGCCTGAAAACAGCATTTATCCTGAGCGAATTCCCGCATTGTTGCAACTCCTTCAGAATATTGCTACTGACGTTAAAAGCCAAATTGGCCCAGGCAATCCATTACGCCAGGTCATTGTAAATACCCATTCCCCTGCAGTTGTAAATCTGGTCCCTGACGATAATTTGCTGGTCGCCGAATCGAAAGAAACAGTACAGGATGGCCAAAAATTGAAAGGGGCCTGCTTTAGCTGGTTACCTGATACCTGGCGGCAAAAAGCCGCCCCTGAGGTTAATCCTGTCACCAGAGATAAGCTGCTGGACCACTTCATCCCTCTTATGACTGAAGATCGACACTCAACAAGCCAATCAATAAAATCAAGGCATAAAAAGGCACGACAAGTTACCGACCAGCCAGACTCGCAGCTACTGCTTCCTTCCTTCAGCGATGTGGAATAAGTAG
>JAFDDO010000141.1 GCA_019310825.1 Deltaproteobacteria bacterium
TCCAAAAAGATGTCTGGCTCAGGTTTGCCTGTAAGGTCAAGGCTCTCCGAGTCCATCCCGCCCACCTTTGCATCAAACAGGCCTGTGATATCGGCTCTATCCAGAACATAAGCACAGTTCCTGCTGGAAGAGACGATGGCAGTCTTAAGGCCTCTATTCTTGAGCCGACAGATCAAATCAATGGTGGATTTATAGACCTGCACCCCTTCACTTTTCAGGCGCTTCAAGAACAACCGGTTTTTCCTGTTTCCCAGGCCGCAAACCGTTTCTTCGTCCGGTGAATCATCGGCATTGCCGTATGTAATATCTATCCTCCGGGAGGCAAGAAAGCTCTTTACTCCTTTATAACGGGGCTTACCGTCCACGTATTTACGGTAATCAGAACCAGAATCAAAAGGTTTAAATATTTCGTCTTGGCCGTGTTTTTTTAGATATCCATCAAAGAGATCCTTCCATGCCGCCGCATGGATAAATGCTGTCCTGGTAACAACCCCGTCCAGATCAAAGATAACCGCATCATACTTATATATGGAAATTTGATATTTCTTATTACTCATTTCTGGTTTTCTTAACCCGGATAAATCGGAATAATGTCTTAAGTAAACTAAAGATTTAAGTGCCTAAAGTTTAGGTGTTGCTTAGCTACGTCTATTTATAGTAACCGCTCTGAAAACGCGTACTATAACTTTAGCTCACTTTAGCTACTGCAAACTCAATTAACTTGATAGTATAGGAATTTCCATTTTAGACAAGGATGGCCACGGATTGGGCAGTGTAATTAGTGAAATCCGTGTCAGAGATTTTTTTAAGCTTGCCCGAAGGGCGTTATTTTCATTCCCTGGCGCCGGGGTGAAACTTAGGGCGTTACTGAGACTATATTTTGTGGACTACCGCTAAAATAGGCCTTGAAGTTTTCAGTGCTTGTGATGAGAATTCGCTCCAATGCCTCCCTGGTATTGAACGCATTGTGCGGCGTCAGGATTGCCTGTTCTGAATGCATGATTGAAAAACTCTCCATAGCCTCCCTCAACGTGATGGCTGCCAGATCATCTCTTTTGAGGAACTCTTCTTCAATCCAGACTTCTTCACCCTCAAAGGTATCCAAGGCTACTCCTCCCAATCGGCCTTCACGCAGAGCCGCAGCAACAGCTGTGGTGTCAATGACCTTCCCGCGTGCGGTGTTGATAAGCAAGGCTGTGGGTTTGAGAAGTCGCAATCTCTTTGCATCAATCAGGTGATGGGTGGACGGGAGATATGGCACATGCAGGCTAATAACGTCCGCTTGCTGCAATAACTCCTCCAGGCTCAGAAACGTCACGTCGAATTTCTCGGCAAGTGTTACATTTGGCTTCACATCGCAGGCAATTACTTTCATCCCGAAGGCCCATCCGAGCCTTGCCATATGAAAACCGATTCGACCCGTTCCTACCAGGCCGAGAGTCTTTCCTTTGAGATCCATACCCATGAGGCCGGCACGGCTAAAAAGCCCCCGCTCTACCCGTTCAAATGTTGGCTTCAATTTACGGGCCAGGGCTATAATAAGACCGAACGTATATTCGGCTACTGTGTTGTCACCGTAAGCGGGGACATTGCATACGGTGATGTTTCGAGACTTACAGGCCTCTAAATCAATATGGTCGAAACCGGTGGACATGGTGGCAATTATCCTCAGCTGAGGTAGAAGATCGAGCACCTTCTGTGTAATATGAGATTGTATGAATATGCCTATTCCATCCGCATCTTTTGCAATAGTTGCGGTGTGTATATCAATAGGCTTTTGACGAAAACTCAATTCAAATGTTTTTTCTCTCTCAAATACCTTTGATAGTATAAACTGTTCATTTTCATCCACATTAAAGAAAGCCAGTTTCGTCATTGTCACAGAACCTCCTTTCTGAATTTTGGATCGCATTCAACGCAATTCAACCGCAACCTGTTCTCCTCATATAAATGCATAATATTATCAATGAAGTCAAGACCTGCAAGCGTCATGACTAAACCTGTGGCTATCCTCACTCGAAGCCTGATAGCGGGAAAGACCAACAAAAAGGTCGAATCGGCAAAGGACTATATGATAGTCAAGCCAGAGGCTCAATTTAAGTACTGATTCTGCTGAAAATACCCCATATGCTGCGTTGCTTCGATTCCCTCGTCACTGGGACGTACGCTGATTCTTCGGAAATCTTGTGCCTTGCATCTGAGGCGTTTTGAGCGAAATTATATTTCAGGACTTTTTGTGGTGTAATCAGTGTTGAATTTTGAGTAAGATTCAATTATCCTTGACAGCTTTTGATTTCATGTTAGTTTCTGATCTCGCTTTAGTTAATTTGGGAGGAAGTTATGTACGCTGTTATTAAGACAGGCGGAAAACAATATAAGGTTTGTCCGGGGGAAGTGCTCAGGGTGGAAAAGCTCGATGCTGAAGTAGGTTCGGAGGTCGAGATACACGAAGTGCTTATGCTGGTGGACAATACCCAAACTAAAATCGGCAGGCCTGTAGTGGAAGCTGCCACAGTACGGGCTCAGATTTTGGAGCACGGCCGTGGTAAAAAGATAGTTGTTATGAAGAAAAAAAAGCGCAAGGGTTATAAGGTCAAGCGCGGGCACAGACAACCTTTCACTACTCTTGAGATTAAAGATATCAGTGTCTAGGGAGAGTTAATCATGGCACACAAAAAGGCCGGTGGCAGTTCACGCAATGGCCGCGACAGTAAAGGCCAGCGCAGAGGCGTAAAGCGTTTCGGCGGCCAGATAGTAAGGGCCGGAAACATCCTGGTTCGTCAGTTGGGAACCAAGTTTCATCCAGGACAAAATGTGGGCATGGGTAGGGATTATACCTTGTTTGCCAAAGCAGATGGGGTCGTGAAGTTCGAGATAGTACGAAATCGAAAGAGAATTAGCGTTTACCCTATGCAGAGCACCGCTTCCTGATCCCTCCATCCATAGATAAATCTGACCTCAACCACCTGATCTGTCGGGCGACAAAGCTCTGTCGTCAGCAAATCCAGTGTATATTGACTGGAGTAGTCACTTTTTTGAACTCAGGATCACCGGTTACCAGGATTGCAGATTGGTCGAGTGCACAGGCCAAAGCAAAACAGCCAGCATATGAAATAGCATATTCGGCTTTAAGCTCGGCGGCCTTGAAGACTCAAGTATCCGGGACCGGCAGGACCTTGAAGCCCAGTTGGTAAACTCTGCCTAATATCTCCAGTTTTTTACTTTCACCAAACTGTCTTTTTGTAATATAAATGATTTCACCAAACGGTGAACTCTTAACCTGTGAACGTCTATAGTAGATATAGATGGCTGAGAATTTATGGACTTTGTTGATCAGGCCAAAATATACGTCAAGGCTGGAGATGGAGGGGCCGGGTGTGTAAGCTTCCGGCGGGAACGTTTTGTCCCTAGGGGAGGGCCTGACGGCGGTGACGGAGGCCACGGGGGAGATGTCATCCTCAGGGTGAATACCGGCCTTAATACACTGCTTTCTTTTCGCAGGAAGCGTCATATCAAGGCAGGAAAAGGTCAGGCAGGAAAAGGGAAAAACCAGCGAGGCAAGAGCGGTTCAGATATTGTAATAGAAGTACCCCAGGGTACTGTAGTAAAGGATTCTGAGGACGTATTTGTGCTGGCAGACCTCACGGATCCGGTAGCGAACTGGGTTGCTGCCAAGGGAGGTCTGGGCGGTAAAGGAAATGCCCGTTTTGTGTCTTCAACACGTCAGTCACCTCGCAATGCTCAGCCTGGCCTGCCTGGGGATGAGCGATGGCTGCTTCTTGAACTAAAGCTTATTGGTGACGTAGGTCTCATAGGGCTTCCCAATTCAGGGAAGTCGACCCTGCTAGCAAGGATATCCGCGGCAAGGCCCAAAATAGCAGATTATCCCTTTACTACCCTTGTGCCAAATCTGGGTGTGGTAGAACTCTCTGATCACAGGACCATGGTAGTAGCTGACATACCGGGTCTTATTGAGGGGGCCCACAAGGGCGTCGGCATGGGCCTTGATTTCTTAAGGCATATCGAGAGGACCAAGGTTCTGCTGTATGTTTTGGATGCCTCCCAAGGGAAGGATTCGGTCCGGCGCAGCTATCTGACTATCAGGGAGGAAATAAAAAAATACCATGCACCTCTTATTGAAAAACCCCATGCAATAGCCTTGAATAAAATAGATATTACAGATGAGGACAATAGGGAGAAAGCCAAAGAGGTCCTGGCTAAAGAAGACCACAAGATCTATACTATTTCAGCCCTTACCGGATTTGGAGTATCTTCGCTTATGGAGGATTTATATCAGATAGTGAATTTAGGAATTGATGATTGAATAATTCACAATTCCCTGATTATAAATATGAACATAGAGCCCTTCGGGCGAATTTAAAAATTTTTTGACACGGATTTCACTGATTAAGCCGCCTAATCCATGGCTATCCGTGTAATCTGTGTCAAAAAAAGGAAATTCCTATACTATTAAACATGCGGAAACTGGACAACAATTTAATAAATGGAAACCATGTCTCAGGTACAGGGCCGTAAGTTTTTACAATCCGTACGCAGGGTTGTAATCAAGGTGGGAAGCGCTGTTCTCGCTGACGAAAATGGCCTTAATGATCAAGTAATAGCCGACCTTTGCGCCCAGGTTGCCTCACTCCGCAAGGAAGATCGGGAGGTTACCCTTGTATCCTCCGGGGCTATAGCCGCCGGCATGGGAAAAATACTTGAGCTTCAGGCACCTAAAACCGTTCCCGAGAAACAGGCAATGGCCGCACTCGGGCAGGGGCGTCTCATTCAGGCCTATGAAGACGCCTTTAGATATCACGGTATTAACGTAGCGCAGATTTTGCTAACCAGGGAAGGACTGGTTTCAAGGTATCGCTACCTTAATGCAAAAAATACTTTAAGGACCTTGTTAAATTGGGGTATTATCCCAATTATCAATGAAAATGATACGGTAGCTACAGAGGAGCTTCAGTTCACTGATAATGACGCTCTGGCCGTACTGATTGTGAATTTGGTGGAGGCAGAGGTCCTTATTTGTCTAAGTGATGTAGATGGGCTTTATGACAGAGATCCGAGAGAGAAGGCAAATGGGCAGCGTATCCCAGAGGTGCCTAAGGTAGACAAATCAATAACTGATCTTGCCAGTGATTACCTGGGAAGGGCCGGCCGGGGAGGTATGAAGTCTAAATTGGAGGCAGCCCAAATGGTGACTGCTTGCGGTATTCCTATGGTGGTTGCTAAAGGTAAGACTGACCGGATATTGACGCGGCTCTTTGCCGGAGAGG
This sequence comes from Deltaproteobacteria bacterium, assembly GCA_019310825.1. Taxonomy (GTDB): domain Bacteria; phylum Desulfobacterota; class Dissulfuribacteria; order Dissulfuribacterales; family UBA3076; genus UBA3076. The sequence goes on from JAFDDO010000141.1 coordinate 5,286, forward strand.
ACCTGGGAACCTTGTTTTGCGCCAGCAAGAGAAGGATACACGGGACTTGCTCGAGAAGGCGTCCTTGAAATCGACCAAGGAGCAGTCAAGGCAATGGTGGATAATGGTAAGAGCCTTTTGCCTGTCGGGATTAGAGCAGTCCAGGGCGATTTTGAGGCCGGAGCATGTGTGGTGTGTTGTGATAGTTTGGGGAAAGAGGTCGCAGTAGGGCTCAGCAACTACAATTCCCAGGATATTCGCAAGATTTGTGGTTGTCAGACAGGTGAAATATATGACATAATCGGTCATCAAGGAACTAGTGAGGTCATACACAGGGATAATATGGTGATTTTATTATGAGTGAAATACAAAGTTTAATAGCAAAAATGGCCACAGAGGCGAAAAAGGCAGCAAGGGAGGTTGCAAAGCTCTCGACTACTGTGAAAAACGACGTTTTGTTGAGCACTGCGGAACGAATAATAGAGGCCAGGGAAAAGCTGCGCGAAGAGAACGAAAAAGACCTTAAAAAGGCAAAAGAAAAAGGTGTTACTTCTGCCTTTATAGATCGGCTGAGACTGTCAGACAAGGTTATTGATTCTATGGCTGACGAACTTCGAGACGTGGCGGCCCTTCCAGATCCTGTGGGCGAGATTCCAAAGATGTGGAAGAGACCCAGCGGCCTCACAGTGGGCAGGGTTCGAATACCTCTGGGTGTAATCGGAATGATTTACGAGTCCAGACCGAACGTCACCATAGACGCAGCGGGCCTGTGTCTCAAGGCAGGAAACGCCATAATACTTAGGGGCGGATCAGACGCCCTTTATTCCAACTTGGCCCTGGCCTCCATACTACAGGAGGTGCTGAAAGAATTTTCAGTGCCGGGAGAGGCGGTGCAGGTAGTCTCAACCACTGACAGGGCGGCAGTCACAGAGCTTCTGAAGAGGGAAGAGGAAATAGATGTCATAATCCCAAGGGGAGGTGAAGGCCTTATCCGTTTTGTGGCAGAGCATTCCCGCATCCCTGTGCTGAAGCATTACAAGGGCGTGTGTCATGTATATGTAGACAATTGGGCCGACCTGAATATGGCCAAAGAGGTCTGTTTTAATTCCAAGGTTCATAGGCCGGGGGTCTGTAATGCCATGGAAGGTATGCTTGTACACAAAGATATTGCAGATGAGTTTTTGCCCTTAATGGCTGAGTCATTCAAGGATGCCGGTGTGGAACTCAGGGGGTGTGAGCGCACCTGCGGATTGATACCTTTTGCCAAAGCAGCTACTGATGAGGACTGGGGAAAGGAGTTTTTGGACCTGGTTCTGGCTGTAAAGGTGGTTGATGGCATGGATGAGGCCATGGACTATATAGCCCGTTACGGTTCAAATCACACTGATGCCATAGTCACAAGGGATTACGCAAGGGCAAGAAGGTTTCTGTCAGAGGTGGATGCCTCTTTGGTTATCGTCAATGCTTCAACCCGCTTTAATGACGGGGGACAGTTAGGTCTTGGAGCAGAGATAGGAATTAGCACCTCCAAGCTGCATGCCTATGGCCCGATGGGGCTTGATGAACTCACTACCACTAAATTCATAGCCTTTGGTGATGGCCAGATACGGAGCTAGTGTGCGCATAGGTTCGTTAGGAGGCACGCTGGATCCTGTCCACTTTGGCCATCTCAGGTCGGCTGAGGAAATCAGAGAGGCCCTGGAACTGGATGAAATCTGGTTTATGCCTGCTGCCCTGCCGCCACATAAGGAACTATCAACCCTTACGTCCTTTGCCCACCGTCTTGCCATGGTGGAGTTGGCAGTAACTTCTACCGACCCTTTCAAGGCTACAGCCATTGAAGACGAACGTTCCGGGCCATCCTATTCCATTGATACCTTAAAGGAGCTTGGAAAAAGATATAAAAATGAGGCGGAATTTTTCTTTATTCTGGGAAGTGACGCTTTCCTCGACATCGAGACATGGAAAGACTATGGCAGCCTCACGGACTATGGCTCTCTGGTAATAATGAGACGGGGTCGTGAAGACTCGTCAGGGTTGAACCAGGTCATATCCAGGGCGTTTCCAAATCATCGTATCCAGGGGGAAAAGGACATTTTTATTGCCCATGATAAAGGTACTATCTATCTTTATTCAGTAACTCACCTTGCCATATCAGGGACTGATATACGGCGCAGGGCAAGAGCAGGTCTTTCTGTGCGTTTTCTTGTCCCTGAAGAAGTCAGGATATATATGGAAAAAAATAGCTTGTATGCTGAGTCGGCAGGCGACTCCTCACCATCTTTAAAGGATGAAGAATCCAAAGTTGCATCTTTAGAGGAACCAGCTCAACAAATAGTTGAGGAAATCCTTGAAAGCAAAGGGGAACAGGTTGTAATCCTGGACATGAGAGGTTTTTCTTCCCTTGCTGATTTTTTCATAATTTCCCAGGGACGATCCACTAAGCATGTTCAGGGTATTGCAAACAAGTTGCGCAAGAACCTTCGCAAGAAGGGAACCAAGTGCAGAGGAGTTGAAGGGGAACAGGAAGGCAAGTGGATATTAATGGACTATGGAGACGTTATTGTACACCTGTTTTACGAGCCCATAAGGGATTTTTACGACCTTGAAGGACTCTGGAGTGAGGTACCGAAAATCATCCTATGATTCTGCTGAAAATACCCCATCTGCTGCGTTGCTTCGATTTTCTCGTCACTGCGACGTACACTGAGTACGTCTTATTCCTCGGAAATCTCGCGCCTTGCATCTGGAGCATTTTGAGAGGAATCATATTTCAGGAGGTTTTGCGGCATAATCATGAGGCATTGGTAAAAAGTCGGATTTGCCCTTATCTGTCATTCCTGCGGAATCAGAAATTCATTGATTCCAAGCAATTATGTACTAGCACTTTTGTGGGAGTGACGTAATTTTGAGGTTTTGCGGTATAATCATCCTATATGAAAGATTTGATCTGTGAGTTCAAAGCCGTCAGCAAGGACTACTCCGTACGGCATAGCTTTTTTGCCTCAGATTCATACAGGATTAAGGCTTTGGACAGGGTTAATCTATCTGTTAGGCAGGGTGAGATTTTAGGACTCGTGGGAGAAAGCGGCTGTGGAAAATCCACACTGGCCAAAATAGCATTGGGGCTTGAATCCCCTACAAGCGGACAGGTTTTCTTTTCCGGATATGACATTGCTGATTTTGATAAAATAAGGCTGAAAAATTTCCGGCGTCAGGCACAGATGGTTTTCCAGGATCCCTTTTCCTCCTTAAATCCTAAAAAGACGGTCTTTAAGATCCTGAGCGAACCCTTAAAAATACACAGGCTGTGCTCCAAGGACCATTATAAAGAGCGTGTGTCAGAACTTCTGCAAGAAGTCGGCCTGAGCGAACAGATCATGAGCCGTTATCCACATGAGTTCAGTGGAGGTCAACGTCAGCGTATTGGTTTGGCCCGGGCCCTTGCCACAACGCCCAGAATGATAGTTGCAGATGAGCCGACATCTGCTCTTGATGTCTCTATACAGGCCCAGATTATAAATCTGCTCCTTGACCTTCAGGAAAGACATAAGCTCTCTTTCCTGTTTATCTCACATGACCTTCCTGTGATACAGTTTGTTAGCCATCGTGTAGCTGTTATGTATAAAGGTCAGCTTATGGAATTGATGCCCAAAAATGCATTTCTGCAATCACCAAATCACCAAATTACCAAATCACCAAATCACCATCATCCTTATACGTCGCTTCTTCTGAGTGCTGTTCCTGTGCCGGATCCAAAGATGGTCGTAGAGGCAAAAAAAAGAGATTATGGATTAACACATAATTATAAAAATGATAGATATCAAAAGGGATGCGCCTTTTTCTCTCGGTGCAGTCTGGCTACAGACAAGTGCGGCGTAGAGCGCCCTTTCTGGACTGAAATTGCAAAGGATCATTTTATAGCGTGTCATTTTTTAACCTGAATTGAGCGATTAGCGATTAGCCATTAGCGATTAGCTTTGAAAAAAATCAAGGTATTGCGTTAATTAGAAATAACACCCAACGGATGAAAGTTTATAATAGCAGAACATTCTGTAATCATTAAACTAACAACTAAAGGCTGAATGCTCAATTCAGGTATAAATAAAACAGGAGTAACCAAGTCAAAATGGACATAGAAGATACTATTACAGATCTGCTTGAGATAGATGACCGTGAGCCTATAGAAATACCTGAAATACTTCCTCTGATGCCGGTAAGGGACGTGATAGTTTTTCCTTCAATGATTATTCCCCTTTTTATTGGAAGAGAAACCTCTGTGGCCGCAATAAACGAGGCTATGGCCTCTGACAGGATGATTTTTCTGGTTACACAGAAGGACGCCTCAGAAGAGAATCCATCCAAGGATGAATTATATAAGACCGGCGTTGTGGCCATGATAATGAGGACCCTTCAGCTTCCTGACGGGCGTCTCAAAATTCTGGGGCAGGCCCTTGTAAAAGGGACTATTCATGAATTCCTGCAAGAGAAACCTTGCTTTAAAGTCCGCATAAAGACTGTCAAGGAAGAAGAGCCTGTCGAGATATCCGTAGAGGTAGAAGCCCTTATTCGAAATGTAAGAGATCAGGCAGAAAAACTGTTTAATCTTAAAGGTGTCTTTACTCCTGAGATGGGAGCCATTTTAAATGGTGTTGAGGAACCAGGCAGGCTGGCAGATATCGTGGCATCCAATCTTAACTTAAAATCCGCTGAGGCACAGCGTTTGCTCGAAATGACAGATCCTTTAGCGCGTGTACAGGAAGTAAATAACCTGCTCACAAGGGAGCTTGAGGTCTCTACTGTACAGGCCAAAATCCAGTCCGAAGCCAAGGAGGAAATGACCAAGACCCAGAGAGAATATTTTCTCCGGGAGCAGTTGATGGCCATAAGACGTGAGCTAGGCGAAATCGACGAAAAATCTGAAGAATTGGCAGAGCTGAGAAAAAAGGTCCGTAAAGCCAAGATGCCCAAGGAGGCTGAGAAGGAAACTCTTAAACAAATCCAGCGGCTTGAGTCTATGCACCCCGAAGCCTCTGAGGCTTCTATGGTGAGGACATACATAGACTGGTTGGTTGAGGTTCCATGGTCAAAGAACACAAGGGATAAGCTGGACGTACGCAGGGCACAGAAAATTCTGGATGAGGATCACTATGACCTGGAAAAGGTTAAGGAGCGCATAGTTGAATACATCGCTGTCAGAAAACTCAACCCTTCTGCAAAAGGGCCGATTCTGTGCTTTATAGGTCCGCCGGGTGTTGGCAAGACCTCTCTGGGTCGTTCTGTAGCTAGAACCATTGGGAAAAAGTTTATCAGGATATCTCTGGGAGGTGTCAGGGATGAGGCAGAAATTCGGGGTCACCGCAGGACCTATGTCGGTGCCCTTCCGGGAAGAATCATCCAGGGACTTAAAAGGGCCGGGAGCAACAATCCAGTGTTCATGATGGATGAGGTGGACAAAATTGACTTTCGAGGGGACCCGGCCGCTGCCCTTCTAGAGGTCCTCGATCCTGAGCAGAACAATTCATTCACTGATCATTACCTGGATCTGCCCTTTGATCTTTCAAGGGTATTATTTATCCTTACTGCCAATGTATCTGATACCATTCCGTCCGCCCTTTTTGATCGACTGGAGGTTATTCATCTGTCCGGCTATACCAGTGAAGAAAAAAAGGCCATTGCGAAGAAATACCTGATCCCCAGACAGCTCAAGGAACACGGACTTTCAGAGAAGGTTCTGAAGATCTCAGATGCCACTCTTATAAGGATAATTTCAGATTATACCCAGGAGGCAGGACTCCGAGAATTGGAGAGGCAGATCGGCGCAATTTGCAGGAAGGTGGCAAGGCGGATTGCTGAGGGAAAAAAGGGGACTTTTAAAATCACTGGTGCCAATATTAAACATTATCTTGGTATCCCGAAGTATGAGACAGATCTGGAACAGGAAGAGAGCCAGGTGGGGGTTGTAACAGGGCTTGCGTGGACTCC
>JAFDDO010000142.1 GCA_019310825.1 Deltaproteobacteria bacterium
TCCGGACCAATAATAGTAATGGTCCTTGAGGGCGAAGACGTCATCCAGCGTAACCGTGAGCTTATGGGAGCCACAAACTATAAAGAAGCAAATCCTGGTACTATAAGGGCTGATTTTGCCACAGACATTGAAAAAAACGTAGTACATGGATCCGATGCCCCTGAGACCGCTGCCACAGAGATAGCCTATTTTTTCAATAGTTTGGAAATAGTAGGATAGTCAAAAAAAACGAATGGAAAGAGATCTCATTGCTAAAATACAACGTCTTGCGGAAGCACCAATAAAGGATTCCTCTGTATTGGTGAGCATAGGCGATGACTGCGCTGTGTTAGCCCCAAGTCCTGATCGCCATCTAATAGTCACCACCGATACACTTGTTGAGTCAATTCACTTTGACCTTGACTATTTTGATCCATGGCACCTAGGTAGAAAAACAGCAGCGGTTAATTTGAGCGATGCAGCGGCCATGGGGGGAAATCCCCGCTGGGCCTTTCTAAACCTGGCTGTGCGTCCTGAAATGACTGACAGATTTTGGGACAGTTTCTCTAAAGGACTGCTATCACGACTATCCGAATATGGAGTAAGCCTGGTCGGAGGAGATACTGTAAGTGCCCCTGACCGGCTCTCACTCAGCCTTACCTTGATTGGAGAAGTAAAAAAGGGTAAATGGCTAAGCCGTAGTCGTGCACAGCCAGACGACCTAATCTACTGTTCGGGTAATCTTGGAGAATCTGCCGCCGGGCTTGAATTGTTAAAAAAGTATAATGAAAAAAGAAGTCCTTTCAAAAGTCGAAAAGGGGCACATGGAATCTCAAGGGCTATTCTAAAAAGGCTTACAAGCAAGCACCTGGACCCTGAGCCCCGTGTGACGCTGGGACAGACTCTGGCTGCAAAAGGCATGGTTAAAACTGCCATAGACGTCTCTGACGGTATTGCCACAGATCTTGCCCATATATGTAAAAACAGCAGAGTCGGCGCCGAAGTCTGGGCAACGGAAATGCCGGTTTCCAGAACCTTAAAAAAAACGTCCTGGATTTTGGGAATATCGCCCTTGAATCTTGCCCTTACAGGAGGCGAAGATTTTGAGCTCTTGTGGACCGTGTCAAAAAAAAATGAATCTGAAGTACAAAAAATTGCCTCAGAGATTCTGGGATACAGACCATTCCGGATTGGAAAGATAGTACAGGGTGATGGTGTAATTTTAAAAACGTCTCAAGGCGCAAAAGACATTACATATCAGGGATATGAACATTATATTTGATTCCGCTGAAAAAATCCAATCTGCGGCGTTGCTTCAATTTTCCAGTCGCTGAGACGTACGATAAGTACGTCTCATTCCTGGAAAATTTCGCGCCTTGCATCTCGAACTTTTTGAACGAAATCATATTTCAGGATTTTTACAGTGTAATCATGCCTGATTATTCTTTAGATACAATATGAACAACACAACTTCGATTAAAGACTCACTGTGGTATGGATCTGTGATAATAAAGTGATAAAAAAGGAAATCTTCTACCTGCAAATACTTAATCACACCTTAAAAGTCCAGGGACAGTGGGAGAAAGGTTTTCTTATCCGCACCAAGCTCGATTTCGCCAACAAGCCGGGGAATTGGGCTTCTTCGACTCTTGCTCATAAATTAAGAGGAATCCTTGAAGGCGAGTTAAACAGGTCATCAATACCCTTTAAGGCAATGGGAACTGCTTTTCAAAAAAAAGTATGGGATGTCACCTGTCGTATTCCCTTTAGAGGGCTGAAATCATATGGTGAAATCGCTTCTGAAGTAAATTGCAGCTCGCCCAGGGCAGTGGGACAGGCCCTTAAGGCCAATCCGCTTCCTATTATTATACCCTGTCATAGAGTAGTCGGAAAAAGAGGAAACCTTGTTGGCTTTTCATGTGGCCTGGAGGTCAAAGCATTTTTGCTACAGCTTGAAGCAAATAAAAATAACAGGTAATCGTAACCGTTCACGGAGTTTCAGCCCCGCCGCCCGTTTCACCGCAATTCATCGAACTGTAAGCGTTTACAGGTTTGCTGGAGATGCGAGGCGGAAGGTATGCAGACCTACTCCCTGTACTTCAAGTGCCCGAAAACAAAGCAGATGCGGTGCCATATGAATGCTTACAAAATATTATATCCTTTTCTCTCGCCCGCTCCTTCCAGTCGCTAGAGACCGCAGAGAACACAGAGAAAAACAATAACAAAAGCCATCGAAGTGTAAGCGTTTACAGGGTGCTGCAGATGCGAGGCGGAGGGTATGCAGACGTACTCCCTGTACTTCAAGTACTCGACAACAAAGCAGATGCGGTGCCCTGTGAGGCCTCAATAGCCGCAGCTAACTCCTCCTTACTAACATCATCTGTTATAAGAATTTGACCAATTCCTCGGCTTAGGACGAAGTGAGGTCTCCCTGACTTTGCCTTTTTGTCATGCTGCATGAGATCCATCAGCTCCTCTGCAGAAAGATTTTCAGGAATCTCCTTGGGAAGATGTAATCTGTCCAGAAGCCTACACAGCCTTTCGAGATCCCCCTCGGGCATCAAACCCTTTGCTACAGAAATCCTCGAAACCACCACCATACCCATGGAAACCGCTTCTCCGTGAGGAATCTGATAGTGTGCCGCAGCCTCCACCGCATGGCCCACAGTGTGACCGAAGTTAAGGATACGCCTCAAATCTCCTTCGCGCTCATCGGTAGACACCACATCAGCCTTTATGGAACAAGAGCTAAAAACTATGTGAGCAGTGACATGTGGCTCAAGATTTATTACATCCCACCATTTCTCCTCCAGGAAATTAAACAGTTCCTGGCTCTGGATCATTCCATATTTCACTACTTCAGCAAGACCATTTCTGATCTCAGCCTGAGGTAGAGTAGTCAACACCCCTATGTCCGCATAAACTCTTACGGGCTGATAAAAGGTCCCGAGGAGATTTTTCCCCTCGGGCAGGTCAACCCCTGTCTTTCCTCCTACTGAGCTGTCTACCTGGGCAAGGAGAGTAGTAGGAATCTGTACAAGTGGGATGCCCCTCATATAGATGGAGGCAAGAAAACCTGCCACATCCCCAACCACTCCTCCGCCCAAAGCCAGTATGGCAGTCTGCCTATCTGCACCCAAGTCTACCATCCTCAGGGCGAGATCCACTACGGTATTCATATTTTTTGATTCCTCACCTGCGGCAAAGGACAACAATTCAACATTGACCCCGCCTTGTCCCAGCAACTTAACAAGATCCGCACCGAGGTAATCCTCTACATTTGAATCCGTGATAATTAGGTATCGCGGAGCAGGCAAATTCGACCTGAGATCCTTTCCCAACTCCGTCAAAAGCCCCGGACCTATAAAAATATCATACGTATTTGCTCCCAAAGGTACTGTTACAGTGTGCCAGACATGTTGAATATCCTCAGAATACTCAGAGTATGAAGCAAAATCGTTATCTGTATCCATAGAGACTGTTCTCCTCCGATTTATATGCCAAATCTGTTTAATCCCCGACAGCCTTAAGAACTTCCTCTTTATGAAATTTAACTACTCTATTGGCAAGGTCTTTTAGGCTGCTCTTTACCTTATCTGGCGGCGGCAAATCCGGCACCTTGGGTAGTGACTTTTCAAGATCACCAACAGGAACCAGTTCAAGACGTGATGATAGATCTTCTGCTCTACCTGCCGGCAGATTTTCACCTAACACACTGGCGAGATCATCCCTTCTATCTAAAGTATTTAAGAAATTCATGATTTCCTCAAGGGCAAATTTCTCTTTAAACTGACGAATCTCCTCGTCTATAACCTGGGCCTCCTCAAGCACTTCATCCAGCTTTTTTCTGTACTCAAACATGTCCAGGTAAAGCTTTTCATAACTGTCCAAAAACAGATTGGCAAATTTGGCATAGGCCAACCAGCCACGGAGTTCCATGTTCTCAAGAAGTCGCTCCATGATCGTGCTCGACTCCACTGTATATTGATCGAAAAAGGGACGGTTTTTCCAACCCGTAAGCCTTAAAAATTCGTCAATCAGGTTCAAATCTTGCAGAAGAACATATATTCTGGCTATGTCCCTCCCTATCTTTTGTTCGTATAGGAAGCAAAGATCACAGATCATAGTCTCAAGGGCCTGCCTGTCTTCCTCTATGATTTTTCTATAGCCGAAGTACCTCTCTGCTATTTCTTTCTTTATCTGATATGTTAACGCCTTTCCGATATCTTGTTCCATAGTTTTTTAAGACTCTCCCTAAACCCGGATAAATTTGAATAGTGCCTTCAGTAAACTAAAGTCATAAGTGTCTAGAGTTAAGGTGTCGTTTCGCTCCATTTATATAATATTGATCGCACTGAAAGCGCGCACCACAACTTTAGGCACTTTGGCTCACTTTAGGCGCTTCAAACTGAATTAACTCAAAAAATATTCTGTCATAAAAAACTCGGGTGCCGCATTTAAGAGACTACTACTTGATTACACTGCAAAAAATCTGAAACATGATTCCGCTCAAAAAACCAGGGACGCAAGGCGCGAAATTTTCCAGGGATGAGATATACTTGTCGTACGTCGCAGTGACCTGTCTACGTGCAACGCACAGGCAAGCCAGAAAATTGAAGCAACGCCGCAGGTTGGGTTTTTTCAGCGGGATCATACGTTAGATTTATTCTGCCGGTTGTTGTTATTTCAAAGATCCCATGCTACACGATAAATGCCTTTTCAAGACAAAGCACAGATTGTACTCGGTGTCGTGTAATATGCAAAAATCCAGAACGACCATGAAAATGTTTAGGGTATGATATTTTTAGCCCGTCATTTAGTTCATTTTATAGGATTTGTTGTGAATATAACAATATATAGTTTTCCATTTGCCATTGCTTTAGCTCTTCTTGCGTGCGCGTGCCTTTCCGGTTGTGCTGGAAAACTGAAAAAGCCACCTGATTTACAACCCATTACCAGTATCGCAACTGGAGATATATTAGATGCCCTGACCTTACAGGCAACTCAGATCAACAACCTTAAGGCCAGGATAAAATTGAAGCTCACAATTCATGATCAAACTCAGCCTGAAATCAAAGGACAGCTTATGTGGACAAGAATACATAAAGGAGAGCTTGCCAGGGTGACAGGTCATGGTCCCTTTGGCATAACTGTCTTTGATTGCCTGGTTACGAAACAAGCCTTTTATCTTTTTATACCATCGCATAATGCGGTATATATTACCAGTATTAATGATAAAATTAGAAATGGCAAAAAGATATCTTACCTTATTAAAGAGGCATCATGGCTATTAAATCCATGGAGTGTGGTTAAGACGCAAAATGTTGAAGTAGCTCCATGTAAGGAGAAAAGATGCTCTAAAAAAAAAAAAAAACCAGTTTG
>JAFDDO010000019.1 GCA_019310825.1 Deltaproteobacteria bacterium
CTATTCTATGATTTTGGTTACCACGCCAGCCCCGACTGTACGGCCACCTTCGCGGATCGCAAATCGAACTCCCTCTTCCATGGCTATGGGCTGAATCATCGAAACCTCAAAAGTTACATTGTCACCAGGCATCACCATCTCTACACCCTCAGGCAACGTCACTACTCCTGTAACATCCGTGGTCCGAAAATAAAACTGCGGACGATATCCAGCAAAAAACGGGGTGTGACGACCACCCTCATCCTTGCTTAATATATATACCTCAGCATTAAACTTCTTATAAGGCTTGATCGAATCAGGTATAGCCACTACCTGACCACGCTCAACTTCTTCACGCTTCGTGCCGCGCACCAATACACCAACATTGTCACCAGCACGAGCCTCGTCTAAAAGCTTCCGAAACATCTCAAGACCAGTACATACTGTCTTACGAGTAGGACGAATCCCTATTATCTCAACATTCTCACCAACATGAAGTATGCCACGCTCAACACGACCAGTCACAACAGTACCACGACCACTAATGCTGAATACATCCTCAATCGGCATCAAAAAAGGCTTGTCTATGTCACGCACAGGCTCAGGAATGTAACCGTCAAGAGCGTCCAATAACTCAAAAATACACTTGGTCTTCTCAGGATCAGTATGATTGTTCAAAGCCTCAAGTGCACTACCCTTGATAATAGGAATGTCATCCCCAGGAAACTCATACTTGCTAAGAAGATCCCTCAACTCAAGCTCAACTAACTCAATAAGCTCAGGATCATCCACCATATCACACTTGTTCAAAAAAACTACCATAGAAGGTACTCCTACCTGACGAGCAAGCAAAATGTGCTCACGTGTCTGAGGCATCGGACCATCATCAGCACCAACTACTAAAATAGCACCATCCATCTGAGCAGCACCTGTAATCATGTTCTTGATATAATCAGCATGACCAGGACAATCCACATGGGCATAATGACGCTTTTCAGTCTCATACTCCACATGAGCCGTAGCTATGGTAATACCACGCTCCCGCTCCTCAGGAGCCTTGTCAATAGCATCAAAAGGAATATACTCCGCCTTCCCCTGCTCAGCTAAAATACGAGTCATCGCTGCGGTAAGCGTGGTCTTACCATGATCAATATGACCAATTGTACCTACATTAACGTGCGGCTTAGTACGCTCAAATTTTTGCTTGCTCATTGCGTTAGATCCCATATATCTTTTACTTTGTTATCAGAACCGGTTGTGGCCCATCAACAAAATTTAATACTTGCAGTTACCATCTATAATGTGCAAATGCCTTGTTGGCCTCAGCCATACGGTGGGTATCTTCCTTCTTTTTAAAGGCCATTCCCCTTTTATTGTAAGCATCAAGTAGCTCGCCAGCCAATCGCTGGGCCATGGATTTTTCACCCCTCTTTTTAGAAAAATCCACAAGCCATCTTATGGCCAGTGTCTGCCTACGATCCGTTCGTACCTCAACCGGTACCTGATAAGTTGCACCACCAACCCTCCTGGACCGCACTTCCAACACAGGTTTTATATTCTCCATTGCTTGTTCGAAGATCTTGACAGGTTCTTCCTTAGAACGCCTTTCCACAATCTCCATGGCATCATAGAAGATTCTTCGAGAAATATTTTTTTTGCCCTCGCGCATCAAACCGTTAATAAACCTAGATACTAGAGTATTTTTATACTTTGGGTCTGGTGCAATAATCCGCTTATGGACTTCTCTTCTCCTTGGCATAGTTTTCTTACCCGTGCTTTATGTTTGATTTTCGCTGAGAATACCCCATCTCCTGCGTTATTTCAATTTCTTTATCATGATGACGCACTTTTTAAATAAACCTTATTCTTCGAGAATCCCACACTTTAAATCCAGGAACTCTGATCAGAATCGCTTTTTACCAAAAAACCATATAATTCAAAATGTCGACCAGCTACTTGGGCCGCTTTGTTCCGTACTTTGATCGTGCCTTTCGTCTATCTTGCACACCAAGGGCATCCAATGTCCCTCTAACAATGTGATAACGAACACCGGGAAGGTCCTTGACACGCCCCCCACGAATTAATACGACCGAGTGTTCCTGCAGGTTGTGACCGATACCCGGAATATAGGACGTAACCTCCATGCCATTGGTCAGACGCACACGGGCTACCTTACGAAGGGCCGAGTTAGGCTTCTTTGGGGTCGTAGTGTAGACACGGGTGCATACACCACGGCGCTGAGGACAGGAGTCCAAAGCAGGCGCCTTGGTCTTCTTTTTGATCTTCTTGCGCCCCTTTCGGACTAGCTGATTGATAGTCGGCATCCGCATACTCCTCTTAATTGTTACTGCTAAAAAATTGTTCTTTAAAAAAATAAAAGAGGCTTACTCCTCTTTCCTATGACAAGGAAAAGTGAGTCGCCTCAAAAAGAAAGCCCCTCTTCATACTGAGTTAGCCAAAACTTGTCAAGACCCATTGTCATTTTTTGGATAATTCATATTAAGACACTGGCAACAACATCAAAATTGAGACACTTTTTTTACTTATACTATCAATATATTATACTGCATTATCCTTTAACACCACCTGACATTTATGGCAATCATGAATGCATAAGATTTAATCAATGGGATATCACAAATATAGCTGACCACCTGACATAGCACATCGCCAATGAGGAATCCTTGACGTATATTCAAAAAAATGGTATCCGAGCAAGGCTGAAAGTACGTTTGAGTTTATGAGTTATGCTGTATGTCGGGGCGTGGCGCAGCATGGAAGCGCACCTGAATGGGGTTCAGGGGGTCGGAGGTTCGAATCCTCTCGCCCCGACCAGTTGAATGTCATATTTGATTACACTCTAAAAAACCCTGAAATATGATTCGGCTCAAAAAGCTCAAGATGCAAGGCGCTGAAATGATGCCAAAGGTCAAAGGGTTGTCGTAATCAATCCCTTTCAGCTTTAGGCTTCAGGCTTTCAGGTCTTATGCAACACCGCAGATTGGGTTTTTCAGCGGAATCATATTTGATTTTACAGCAATCCCATGATTATGGTCATATCGGTCCACTTTTGCAGGTTCAGTGATGATCCTTGGCTTTCTGAGTGATTTCGGATTAAAGGACCCTTATGTGGGGATAGTCAAGGCAGTCGTGCTTGGCAGCAATCCCGCCCTGCGTATTGTGGACATCAGTCATCAAGTTGCCCCACAGGATGTCATCGGCGGGTCCTTTGTCCTGGGATCGGCTTTTAGGGAATTTCCTTCTGGAACCGTCTTTTTCGCTATAGTCGATCCGGGTGTCGGGTCTCAAAGGACTGGTCTCTTGGCCGTTACTGAGCATTACACGTTTCTGGCACCGGACAACGGTCTTTTGAGTATGGTGTTCCGATATTCTAAAAAAGTAACCTGCTTCAGTATAGAGAATACTCACTATTTCAGGCATCCGGTCAGTGATACATTCCACGGAAGAGATATCTTTGCCCCTGTTGCTGCCCATCTGACCCTTGGAGTAGAGCCACAGTCCTTTGGCCCACCCTGTCCGGACCCTGTCCGACTTCCATGGCCCGAACCGGTTATCACAGAACATTATATCGAAGGCGAAGTAATATATATAGACGGTTTTGGAAGCCTGATTCTCAACATAGCCGCTGACCTCATTCAGCATAGGGGACCTGTTAGAAAACAGTTCAAAGCCGATATCAAGGGGATGGAATTATCCTTACTCAGCACTTACTCGGACGTGGCCAAAGGTAAGCCCATTGCCCTTATTGGCAGCTCCGGTTTTCTGGAAGTAGCTATAAATCAGGGGAGTGCAGCAGAGGTGCTTGGTGCTGGTATCGGTGAACCGGTTGTTGTTAGGAAAGTGCCTAAAGTTTGAAGTGCTTAAAGCTGAGGAATTGAAAGTGCTTTTTTGATTTTAATTCCTAAATTTCTCAATTTAGGTTTTATTAGGTGAGCAGGTAAAGAGTGTGCTTGATTTTTGCTCAGATGATTAAATTCTCTATAGTTTTCCTCAGCTCCTGTATTTCAAAGGGCTTGGGAAGAATATGGTCGGCCTTATTTTCATTAGCGAGTTCTTCAGCGTGATATCCGTAACCGGTAATGGCAATTACAGGTATGTTCGGATGATTTTGTTTAAGAACGGCGATGATGCCTATACCGCTGATGTATGGCATGGTTATGTCAGTTATTACAAGGTTGTAGTCTCTCTCCTTAATTTTCTTTAAACCCTGTAGTCCATCACTTGCTGTAACGACCTCATAGCCGAAATAAACCAGGTAATCCTCCAGCATACTACGGACTTGATGATCATCTTCGATAACAAGTATGTATTTTTTGTCTTGTTCCATTTTTCTGCACAATCAGAGAATTTTGTTAATGTAATACTCCTGTTGGTTAAATTTGCAAAGATTCTACAGAAAGAAAAATATCCAGGGATTTGGGTTAATTATTGATTTATATTTTCTAATCCCTCAATTTTTTAGTATAGTCCATTGATTCAGAAATTGGAAATTGAAGGTTGTCCTATTTATTTTAATCTCTAAATTCCTTAATTTCTCAACTCCTAAATTTATAGTATGGGAATTTCCATTTTAGACGCAGATTACGCGGATGGCCACGGCTTAGGCAGTGTAATCAGTGAAATCCGTGTCAGAGATTTTTTTAAGCTCGCCCGAAAGGCGATATGTTCCTTATTTATAATATTTAAGGATTTGATGTCAACCTTTATGCCTCTGCATTGCCCAATCTCTAACACTGTTTTATCATAATAATTATGGAACAAAAAATTTCTAACGCAGTCCGAGCACGTAGGACTACCCGTGTCATTCATGTTGGAGATGTTGCCATTGGGGGCGATTACCCCATTGTGGTTCAGTCTATGACCAACACAGATACAAGAGATATCCCCGGCACGGTTGCACAGATTCACCGTTTACAGGAGGTTGGGTGTGAAACTATAAGGGTGGCAGTGCCTGATGCTGTTTCTGCTCAGGCGATTTCAGAAATTAAAAAATCAATTTCTATACCCATTATTGCGGATATACACTTTGACTGGCGTCTGGCTGTGATCTCAATCGAAGCTGGTGCCGACTGCATAAGGATAAATCCCGGAAACATCGGGGGTCGGAAAAAGCTGGCACGAGTAGTAGAAAAGGTCAAAGAATACGGAGTGTCCATGAGGGTGGGGGTCAATGCGGGCTCTCTTGAAAAAGACATCAGAAAAAAATTCGGCGCTCCCATACCTGAAGCCTTAGTGGAAAGTGCTCTCAGAAATATCGGCCTTATAGTTGATATGGGCTGCGAGTCTATCAAGATTTCCATAAAATCTTCAGACGTCCTTAATACAGTGGATGCTTACCGTCAGTTGTCCCGGGAGACGGACTTTCCTCTGCATCTTGGTGTAACTGAAGCAGGGGGGATTATCCCCGGAACCGTCAAGAGCAGTATTGCCCTTGCGGTCCTTTTTATGGATGGTATAGGTGATACTATGAGGGTTTCGCTGACCAGAGATCCGGTAGAAGAGGTACGAGTCGCATATGAAATCCTTCGAGCACTGAAAATAAGGCAGCGGGGTCCGGAAATAATTTCATGTCCAACATGTGGTCGATGTGAGATAGACCTCTTTTCTCTGGCTTCTGAGATAGAGCGCAGGGCGCAACGTATTCCGTATCCACTAAAGCTGGCTGTAATGGGATGCATAGTAAACGGCCCTGGAGAAGCCAGAGAAGCGGATATTGGCCTTGCCGGCGGAAAGGGTGTCGGTCTTATTTTTAAAGGAGATCGCCTTTTGAAAAAAGTGCCTGAGCAGGAACTCCTGGAAACTTTTTGGACAGAGGTAGAGCGATTGGTGGAAATCGAAAGACAAAAAGTCGAAGACGGGTAGCAATTCAACGTTTTGGAATTTCTACAACATATTTGATATTATAGGTAGTTATCGGCTCTGTTGCAAAGTTAATCAGAAATGATGGAATATTGGAATGATGTGAAAAATAGGAATAAGAACAAAACATTTTCTAAACCCAATATTTCAGTATTCCAATTGGGGCGAAGCCCCTATGTTCCTCCCTGCCGACCGCCAAGAAGTATGAACGTTTACGAAAATAAAGGAAAGAAAGGCAGAGGATAATGAGATATTCGAAAGTTTTTTTGCCCACCTTAAAAGAGGTTCCTGCAGAGGCAGAGGTCATATCCCACAAATTGTTGTTAAGGGCTGGCATGATCCGAAAGCTGGCCTCTGGGCTCTATTCATATCTGCCCTTGGGCCTGAGATCACTTCGCAAGGTAGAAAAGATAATCAGAGAAGAGATGGACCGTGCCGGTGCCCAGGAAGTACTTCTGCCCATAGTCCAACCGTCAGAGCTCTGGAGGGAAAGCGGTAGATGGGAGCGTTACGGAAAGGAACTCTTGCGTTTTGAAGATAGACACGGCAGGGCCGGTTGCCTCGGTCCTACCCACGAAGAGGTAATCACAGACATTGTGCGGAAGGAGGTCAGATCCTATAGAGACCTTCCGCTGAATCTGTATCAGATCCAGACAAAATTTCGAGATGAGATCCGGCCCCGCTTCGGCCTCATGAGGGGTAGAGAGTTCATCATGAAAGATGCTTACAGCTTTGACGTGGATGACGAGGCCCTTGAGAAGACCTATCAGGTTATGTACAAGGCGTATTGCCAAATATTCGAGCGCTGTGGTCTTGATTTCAGGCCTGTTGAGGCAGACACGGGGAGTATCGGAGGACATGCCTCCCATGAATTTATGGTCATGGCAGATGCAGGAGAAGACCAGATAGCCTGTTGCACATCCTGTAATTATGCAGCCAATGTTGAACTTGCCCCAGTTATTCAGTCACCAAATAACCAAATCACCGAATCACCGAATCACCAAATTACCAAAGTTAGTACCCCGGGAAAATGCTCAGTAGAGGAGGTGACGGAGTTCCTTGGGGTATCTGCCGATCGTCTGGTCAAAAGCCTCATAATGATTGCTGATGATAGACCTGTTGTGGCCCTCATAAGGGGCGACCATGAGCTGAATGAAGTGAAACTTAAGCGCCTCTTGGGAGTGGAATATCTTAATTTTGCCGACGAAGCCATGGTCCGAAATGTTACCGGAGCGCCTGTTGGGTTTGCTGGCCCGGTGGGCCTTTCCGAGGACTTGAAGGTTATAGCGGATCAAGACGTTTCCACACTCAAGAATTTCGTAACAGGCGCAAATGAACCTGATGCCCACTTTACCGGGGTAAACTGGAGCAGAGACGTTTCCATGCCGGAATTTGCCGACATCAGGGTCATTACTGAAGGAGACCCATGCCCCAGGTGTAAAGGGAAGATAGAACTTAAGCGCGGCATAGAGGTTGGGCACATTTTCAAGCTTGGGACCAAATACAGTAAGGCCCTGGATGCTACATTTCTGGATGCTGATGGAAAGAAACAGTTTGCCGTCATGGGGTGTTACGGTATCGGCGTGGGACGAACGTTAGCAGCGGCCATAGAACAGAGTCACGATGAAAATGGTATTATCTTTCCAATATCAGTCGCTCCATTTGAGGTAATAATCTCCCTGCTTAACGTCAATGATACTGTGATGTCAAAGGCTGCCGAAGATATCTACAATGGATTGATGGCCCAAGGTGTAGAGGTCCTGCTCGATGATCGCAAGGAGCGTCCCGGTGTCAAATTCAAAGATGCGGACTTGCTGGGGATTCCGTTGAGAATTGTTGTAGGCAAGCGACTTAAAGAAAAAGACGAGATAGAAATCAGAATTCGCGTCACAGGTAAGACTATTTCAGTAAAAAAGAATGAAGCTGTTAAAAGGGCCGTTGAAATACTCCGGTGATCCGTCTTAACGACATACTTGACGGGATACATTCCTACCTCCCGGATACAGACACCAGTCTGGTAGAAAAGGCCTACATCTACTCCGCCAAGGTCCATGCGGGACAGACAAGGCTTTCCGGTGAACCTTATCTCTCGCATCCTCTGGCAACTGCCCATATTCTGACACAATTGCATCTAGACCTAGCCAGTATAGCTGCCGGTCTTCTGCATGACACGGTAGAAGATACCCTCGCTTCCTTGGAAGAACTGGAGAAGATGTTTGGCAAAGACGTGGCCCAGATCGTGGATGGGGTTACAAAGCTCAGCAAAATCCGGTTCGAGAGCCAGATCCAAAAACAGGCAGAAAATACCCGCAAGATGGTCCTTGCCATGTCGAGGGATATCCGTGTCTTGCTGGTAAAGCTTGCTGACAGGCTCCATAACATGCGTACCCTGGAATATCAAAAGGATAACAAAAGGGTCAAAATTGCTAGAGAGACGCTGGATATCTATGCCCCTCTGGCAGGTCGCCTTGGGATCGGCTGGATCAAAAGCGAACTTGAGGATCTGGCCTTTCTACATATCTACCCTGAAGAAGACCAAAGGCTTCGCAATGAAGTGGAGGCCAGCCTGGGTAAGAGAAAGGCCAGCGTGGATGAAGTAAAAGACCTCATAGCAAAAAAGATGGCTGATTTCGGTCTTTCATGCAAAGTCCTTGGAAGACCCAAACATAGATACAGTATCTTCCGGAAGATGCGTATAAGAAAAATACCCCTTGAAGAGGTCTACGATCTGATCGCATTCAGGATCATTATGAAAAGCGCTAAGGACTGCTATGAGGCCCTTGGGATTGTTCACTCTCTTTGGAAGCCTATTCCCGGCCGTTTCAAGGACTACATCAGTCTTCCAAAGACCAACATGTATCAGTCCCTTCACACAACTGTTATAGGTCCCCACGGAGAGAGAATGGAGATCCAGATCCGCACCGAGCAGATGGATGCCGTGGCGAACCAAGGTATTGCCGCCCACTGGCTGTACAAAGAGGGCAAGATAGTCAGCAAAGAAAATAAACACCAGTTCGACTGGCTTTTTGAACTCACGGAATGGCAAAAGGAGCTGGATGATCCAAGGGAATTCATTGAGTCCGTGAAGATGGATCTCTTCCACAACGAAGTATACGTGTTTACTCCAAAAGGAGAGGTCCAGGAATTTCCCCGGGGGGCTACCCCAATAGACTTTGCTTATGCGATTCATACCGAGGTAGGTAGCCATTGCGCAGGGGCCAAGGTAAACGGCCGAATTGTGCCTTTGAAATACCAATTCCATAATGGGGAAACAGTGGAGATAATTACATCTAATAAGCACTTTCCAAATAGGGATTGGCTTAAATTCGCCAAGACCGGCCGGGCCCGAACCAGGATTCGTCAGTGGATTAAGACCGAAGAGAGAGATAAGAGCCTTGCCTTGGGAAGGGACCTTTGTGCCAGGGAATTCAAGAGGCACCGGTTGGACTTCAACAATTTTATTAAAACCAAAGGTGTAGAGGTTGCCGAGGCACTGTCTTTCAAAACTCCTGAGGATATGCTGATCGCAGCCGGATATGGAAAGGTTGCCACTTCTCAGATAATTAGAAAGCTGCGGGCAGGACAGCCTGAAGAACAGCCTGAAGAACAGGAACCGAAAGAAAAAGAATCAAGGGTAAAGAAATTTACCGAAAAGGCAGAGCAGCAAGGCATCTTAATTCATGGTCTTGATGATATATTAATCCATCTTGGCAAGTGCTGCACTCCGGTCCCGGGAGACGAGGTTGTAGGCTATATAACAAGGGGAAGAGGAGTCACGGTTCACAGAGAAAATTGTTCTAATATCATCAATTTAGATCCAGACAGGCGTGTAGAGGTTACATGGGCTGGTGCTGATAATGCTACTTACCCTGCCAAGATTCGAGTCAGCACAGTCGACCAAAAAGGCATGTTGGCAGCAGTCAGTAATGCAATAAGTGCCGGAGAAGCAAATATCCTGGAGGCAAAGGTTACCACGACGCCGGATTATGTTGCAATTCTCGACTTTGTTGTGGATGTAAAAGACCGAGCGCAACTGAGGAAAATTCTCTCCAGCATTAGGAGACTTGAGAGAGTAAAGCTGGTAGAGCGCATTTCACCTGGTTAAAGTAGTTTAATTTAAGAGATTGTCCTTTTTATACGAATTATATAAAAGAGCGATTGAGGATAAATTTGATCTAATTATGAGGGCTTGATTACTTTGCCGGAGCGAATACAACGGGTGCAGACACGGATGTGCTTTGTTTGTCCGTTTACAACCGCCCTGACCCTTTGCAGATTGGGCAGCCAGCGTCTGCGGGTATGATTATTTGCGTGACTTACATTGCAACCAACGCTTGGGCATTTACCACATATTTCACATATCTTAGACATTTTCAAAATCCTCTTTTTTAAATATATCCATTAGTCAAAAAAGTGGGGGATATATAACTCGGCAAAGGGATTACTGCAAGGTTTATAAGGAGAGCATTATGAAAAAAGGAATTTCACCTGCCGGGCAAAGAAAAACAACCAGGACGTCAACGGTCATTCGGGTAGATTATCATGATACAGAAAGTTTTTTTAGAGACTTTGTTTATAACATAGGTACTGGGGGAATGTTCATAGCAACTCCAAAACCACTCAAGCCGGGGGCCCCATTGAAATTGGAGTTTCTGCTACCTATGTGTGATTACCCCATTCGGGTAAATGGCGAGGTGACTTGGAGTCGAAGTGTGTCTTCTGAGGGTCAGAGGCGGGGCATGGGAGTGAAGTTCGACAGTCTCAGTCCCAGTGCCAAGGACAAGATTGACACCATAATAAAGCAGCTTAGGTCGGTTCCATAGCATTTTTAGCGAAATCCTGTCTTTCTGCAGTGCAATCAGACAAGAGCTGACAGATAATTTGTCATGCATAATCCGGTATTATTGGATAATTATCGAGTAATCCGGCAAGTCCCTTTAATGCGGGTATTACAGCCGCTTCTTCATGGGGTTCAAGGGTCAAGATTGGAATTTTCCCCTGAGCGTAAAGCCACGAGAAAAGGCTATCAAAATCAAGAATTCCTTCTCCAATAGCAAGGTGATCGTCACGCACTCCCATGTTGTCGTGGAGGTGAAGCTGACCCAGGCGGTCTCCCAGATCTTTCAGCCATTTGTCCAGGCTGGTTTTTGAAAACACATTCTGGTGACCGAAGTCCAGGCAGAATCCGAGAAGCGGTGATCTGATTCCGCGGAAGATTTCCTTATGTATGTCTGTGTCTAATTCGTACACATTTTCGAGCATTAGGGGGATATTCAATGTAGATGCGTATTCTACGAGAATAGTCATAGATTCTATGGCATTTTTTATCCAACGATCTTCTGAATTATAGTAGTGCCTATAGTCAAAGCCGGTATGGCATACTACGGATTTTGCTTCAAATAGAGATGCAAGATCCAATGCTTTTTTTATCCTCTCTACAGAGATCCTGCGGACTTTTTGATCTATCGCTCCCAGGGAGAGGTCTGAATAGGGCGCATGGATAGTACAAATGAGGCCCTCTTTTTTAAGAATTTTTGCTACTTTTTTAAATTTGGGCCTTTGAAATTGGTCCAGGATTTCACCATTTAATCCTATTTCAGGGTTAATGTGTTCTTTCAGGAGGGTGGGAAGATACTTGTTTACAAGTAAATCAAATGGGCAGCATACAAAAGCCTGTTGTTTGAGCCTTTCAATATCCATTATTTACTCTCCTGACAAGCTCACAGACATCCTCGTAGCTAGCGTCTTCATCAAATCCAGGGCAGTCGGCCTTTATGGCATCCCATGCCTTTTGATCTCCTAGTATGCTCGGGTGAAGAGGCCATCTTCTGCATTGAAAGGGCTTGACCTTGTGGATTTTGCAGAACCCATCATCACCATAAAAAATACAATGGCCATCAATAATTTTCATTTCTAACCTGTTACCTTTCTTTACGCAAAATTCCCGAAGGAAGTCGGCCAGACAAAGATCCAAAAAGGAAGCTATAGCCTTCTGTTCCGCCTGAGACAGTGAGACAGTACTCTCTCCGTGGCAACAGTGGCCACAAAGTTTACAGGAAAAGACTTCTTGGGAGTTCATAGGCTCAACGGTTAAATCACATATTGTATAGGATCCGGTACTCCTGCTGCTGCAAAGCCCCTGATTCGCAGAAGGCAGGAATCACATTTTCCACATGCTACATCTTGATTTTGATAGCATGACCAGGTGAGGTGCAGAGGGGCCTTTAGGGCCAAACCCTCTTTTACCACCATCCCCTTATCATAATCGATTAGTGGAGTAATAATTTCAATCTTAGTTTCAGGCCGGGTGCCCTCTTTTATGAGCAATTTGTAGGCATCGAAGTAGGATTTTCTGCAGTCTGGATAGCCGGAGCTATCCACTTCTGTGGCCCCTATATATATATATCCGGCTCCGAGCACCTCTGCCCAGGAGACTGCCATGGCTAGCATATGGGTGTTCCTGAAAGGTACATACGTTACCGGGACTCCGGATTCCCCAAGGGACTCTTCCGGTACTGGTATTGTCGGATCTGTAAGGGCGGAACCACCCATAAACTTAAGATAGGAAATGTCGATCTTTAGACGGTGCTTCACTCCATAATGATCAGCTATGGCATCAAATGCCATGAGTTCTCGCTCTTCGGTAAGCTGGCCGTAGTTTACGTGAAGAAAGGCCAGGCAGCAACTTCGTGCAGCAATAGCAGCAGTAACACAGCTATCAAGACCTCCGCTTACAAGACAAACACCAAGGGGAAGCTCTTGGGCCGACTGCCGTGTCTCATTGGATTTATGATTGTTGATTGGTGATTGCTTTTGCAAGCTACCTCTCGGGCTGACTGCCATGCCTCCATATCCTCAAATTTAAGGGGTACGACATATGCTTCCCTCGTTTTATTTTCATCCATTCTATATCCAGAACTCACGAATCAACAGTTCAGCTTTTCGATGACCCTTGACCCTAAATCTCTGAACCTTTAAATACATACTTTAATTCTAAATGAATGACTTCACAAGTTAGGCAATAGACATTAATAGACAGTAGGTTCGAGTCTTCCCTAAACTTTGTGTTGGCTTTTATACCCATTGAACTTTGTAAGCTGTCCTGGTATAAGACGCCATTCGTTTTTTTAGGAGGGGTATTTGGTAATGGAAAAAGTGGCGTGTGAGGTAACTCAAGAACAAACTCTAACTGCGGACTCTGATGAGGAGGCCGAAATTTCTCAAGAAGATTCTCAGGTATTGGAAGAAAATGTGTCGTCGGAGGAAGCCGGTGACATGGGCGCGTTTGAAGACCTTTTTGAGCAAAGTCTTCGTACCTTCCAGGAAGGAGAAATCCTCGAAGGTACTGTTGTGCGCATCGACAAAGAATCCGTTATGATCGACGTCGGATATAAGTCAGAAGGTTTAATCCCGATTCGGGAATTTCGTGACGAAGAAGGAGAGATAACCGTCTCCCCAGGAGATACTGCAGAGGTGCTGCTTGAACGTTGGGACCCTGACGAGGGAATGTTAAGGCTCTCCCATTCCAAGGCCCTTCGCCGTCAAGTATGGGAAGAAATAGCAAAGGCATTTGAAGCGGAGACCCCTGTAAAGGCTACCGTGTCATCCAGGGTAAAAGGTGGCTTATCTGTGCGAATCGGCGATCGCAAGGGCGGAGTAACAGCTTTCTTACCCTTTTCTCAAATCGACCTCATGCCTGTTCGTGATCCCGAGGCCCTTTCAAATCAGACTATAGAATGTGCTGTCCTGAAGTGTAATCGCCGTAGAGAAAATGTCGTAGTTTCCCGCAGGTTCCTTCTGGAAAAGGAGATGGCAGAAAAAAGGGTTAATACCTTGGCTTCTCTTGAGGAAGGGCAGGTAAGAGAAGGAGATGTCAAAAATATCACTGATTATGGCGTGTTCGTGGATCTTGGAGGGATTGATGGACTTCTTCATATCACCGACATGTCATGGGGGCGCGTAGAACATCCCTCCAGGCTCTTTAATGTGGGTGACACAATTAAAGTAAAGATCCTTACCTTTGATCGTGACAGTGAAAAGGTTTCCTTGGGCGCGAAGCAGCTTACTGAGGATCCTTGGTCGCGAGTGGAAGAAAAGTACCCTGTGGGAGAAAAAGTGACCGGCAAGGTGGTAAGCCTCACTGATTACGGTGTCTTTATAGAACTCGAGGAAGGCGTAGAGGGCCTAATCCATGTGTCTGAGATGTCGTGGACAAAGCGTATACGTCACCCCTCCCAGATAGTTAATGTGGGAGATATTGTCGAGGCAATTGTGCTCAAGGTTGACTCCAAGGCTCAGAGAATATCTCTGGGGCTGAAGCAGATAGAGCCCAACCCATGGGATCTGGTTCAGGATCGCTATCCAATTGGTACAGTAATTGAGGGATCAGTAAAGAATATCACTGAGTTCGGTCTGTTCATAGGCATTGAGGAGGGTATAGACGGGCTTGTTCATATCTCAGACCTCTCCTGGAGCAAAAGGATCAAACACCCCAATGAGATTTATAAAAAAGGGGAAACTATCGAGGCCGTAGTGCTCAATATCGACAAGGAAAAGGAACGTTTTTCCTTGGGCGTTAAACAGCTTCATCCTGATCCATGGGAGTCGGCTCCGGAGAGATATCCTGTCGATAGTCAGGTTACCGGCAAGGTGACGAACGTAACGGATTTTGGGGTATTTGTTGAGCTTGAAGAGGGAGTGGAAGGCCTGATTCATATTTCTGAGTTGGGGCCCGGCAAGATCAAGACCCCGGTTGGAATGTTCCAGGTGGGAGATGAAATCAGTGCCAAGGTTATCCATGTAGCCCCTCTGGAGAGGCGTATCGGTCTCTCGGTTAAGCGGATATCTGAAGATGAGGAACGTTCACATTTTGATAAATACAACGGAGTCGAAAGGTCTGCCGGCAATACTTTGGGCAGCTTGCTTCAGGAAGAATTAGTGCAGCGCAATCGTGCTCGCTCTGAGGAAGATAAAGACCAGAAGGAATAAGCTGGGATCATGCAAGATTTGCGGACGGGGAAAGAACGCCGATATGCTCATCCGTTATTGGTAGCGCTGGCCACCATCGGAGGGTTTACTATACTCATTACCTTGGCCTTTTTTCTGTTAATATTATGGACAACAAAGGGCATGGTTGGCGTTTCTTCGGTCTACTGCGGAGATAAAATCGGTGTGGTGGATGTCAAAGGCCTTATCACTGACCCCGAGTCTACCATAAAGGCTCTGCGTGATTTTCGTTATAATGAGAAAATTAAGGCCGTAGTAATCCGCATAAACAGCCCTGGTGGTGCCGTGGGGGCTTCTCAGGAACTATATGAAGAGATTCTCAGGCTGAACCAGGAAAAGCCTGTAGTGGCATCTCTTGCCACAGTAGCAGCATCAGGTGGGTACTATGCGTCTTTAGGCGCCAGGTATATTGTGGCTAATCCCGGTACGGTGACGGCAAGTATCGGGGTTATTATGAAGGTGCCCAACATAGCCGCTTTGCTGGAAAAACTCGGGATCAAGACAACCGTGGTAAAAAGCGGGACCTTTAAAGATTTGGGCTCCATTACTAGAGATATGGCAGAAGATGAACGGGCCTTGCTCCAGGGAGTAATGCAAGACATACAGAACCAATTCGTAACAGCAGTGTCCAAGAGTCGAAATATCCCTGAAAAACAGGTTTCAGCTATTGCTGATGGACGTATTATGACAGGTCATCAGGCCATGGATGCAAAACTGGTAGACCAACTGGGCAACTTCAGCGTAGCTGTTGACAAGGCTGCTAGTCTGGCGAAAATACAAGGAAGGCCGGAACTCGTCTACCCCAAGAAAGACCGCATTTCAATCATGAGGGAGCTTTTACAGGAAGCAGGGGCAAAGACCTTGGGCAATGTCCTCCGGCAGTTACTGGGATTTTCCACAGACAATCCAGTTTCCTATGGGATCTGAGCAACAGCCACAGTCTGTGTTGAAGGGTGATCTTGTTGTCCGGTTGCAGCAGGGTTTTTCGCAGCACCTGAAAAAAGACCTCGAAACCGTAGTAGACGTAGTTTTCGACGCCATGATTTCTGCGCTTAAAGAAAAAAGAAGGATAGAGATCAGGGGAATAGGAAGTTTTTCGCTACATAGGCAAAAGGGACGTGAATTTGTGAACCCCAAGACAGGTTTACTCACAGTATGTCCTTCAAGCTGTCGCGTAGTTTTCAAGACAGGCAAGGACCTCAGGTCTGAAGGCTAGTAAAGAATCCTGGATCAACGATAAATTTTAAGTGCCTAAAATTAAGGTATCGCTTCGCTCCATCTGTTTATATTAACAGCGCTGAAAGCGCGCACCACAAATTTAGGTACTTTAGTTAAATTAGCAACTTTTTTGTATCTCTTCAGGAAGAACCATTTTCTACAAAAGTCGAGACGTCACCCTTGCCCTTTCTGAGCAGCAGAGGTTCGTCATTCACCAACGATATAACGCTTGATGGCACCGCAGGAATAATTCCGCAGTCTACGACTAATGCCAATCTCTTTCCCAAGACTTCATTAATTTCTTTTGGATCTGACCATACAGGTCCGTCACCTATGACAGCTGAGGTACTTATGAGCGGGTTTCCCAGTGCCTCAGCTATTGCCTCACAGACTGGGTGAGCTGGAATACGAATTCCTACTGTATGGCGTTTTGTAAGCATCATTTTGGGGACTTCCCGGGATCCTTGCAGAATAAAGGTGTAAGGGCCGGGCAGAAAACGTCTCAATATCCGGTATGCGTAGTCCGTCACAAAGGCATATTTGCTTATGTCTCTGAGGTCTGCACACACAAAACTGAAGGGCGAGCTTTTATGGAGCCCCTTGATCTGATAAATCCGTCCAATTGCTTTCTTGTTAAAGATGTCAGCTCCTATGCCATAACAGGTATCTGTGGGATATACGATTATTTCTCCCCTTCTCAAGACATCTGCCACCTTGTTTATTTGTCGAGGGCGGGGTCTTTCCGGGTCTATTTCCAGTAACAATTATTATCCTCCACGATTTTCCCAGGCCCTTATTGAAAAAAAAAACCATTTAGGGTAGGTAATATACTCCGGGATTAACAAATTCTGTTTCAGTTATTTACCTATTATGAATTAAGGCCCATAAACTCGGACATTCTCCTTCAATAGAGACTTTCGTAATAAATGGGAACTCCCATTTATATCATGTTCGGGTTTACGTCCAGTAATTTTTGCAAAGGAGGTTCTTCTTATGAGACTAGATCCAACTAAAATGAAAGACTGGCAGATTTCCGAAGCTGCTGAAGAAAACATGAAAACCGTATATCAGCTTGGTGAGGAATTGGCCCTTGAAAAGGAAGAGCTTCTTCCTTATGGCCACCATGTGGCAAAAATCGATTATGCCAAGGTGTTAGAACGTCTCAAGGACAAGCCGGACGGGAAATACATCGACGTGACTGCTGTTACACCCACTCCCCTGGGTGAGGGTAAAAGCACCTGTGCAGTAGGTCTTATGGAAGGCCTCGGGAAGAGGGGCAGGAACGTGATGGGCGCCATACGGCAGCCATCTGGAGGACCTACCTTCAACATCAAGGGCAGCGCGGCAGGAGGGGGCCTTTCACTGGTCATTCCGCTTTCGAGATTCTCTCTCGGGCTCACAGGTGATATCAACGCCATCATGAATGCCCATAATCTTGGCATGACCGCCTTGACCGCCCGCATGCAGCACGAGTCCAATTATACAGACGAACAGTTGGGCCAGAGGGGACTGAAGCGTCTCAATATCCACCCCAAGAGCGTGGAGTTCAGGTGGATAATGGATTTCTGCGCCCAGGCCCTGAGGAACATTACGCTTGGATTGGGGGGCCGGATGGACGGTTTTACCATGCAGAGCGGGTTCAACATAGCCGTCAGTTCAGAAATCATGGCAATACTTGCCATAGCAAATGACCTCAAGGATCTCAGGGAACGTATGGGCCGTATAGTGTTTGCCTATGACCGTACAGGAAAGCCCGTTACGACAGAGGACCTCGAAGTGGCCGGCGCCATGACCGCCTGGATGGTAGAGGCTATCAATCCCAACCTTATGCAGACTGTTGAAGGTCAACCCTGCCTGGTTCACGCAGGACCGTTTGCAAATATTGCCATAGGCCAGTCTTCTGTCATTGCCGACAGGATAGGATTAAAGCTTACTGACTACTTGGTAACTGAGAGCGGCTTTGGCGCTGACATCGGCTTTGAGAAATTCTGGAACCTGAAATGTCGCTTCAGCGGGCTCAAACCCAACTGCGCGGTGATAGTGGCCACTATCAGGGCACTCAAGTGCCACGGCGGAGCGCCCATACCCCGCCCAGGCCGTCCAATGCCCGAGGAGTACAATGGGGAGAATGTAGAGTGGGTGGAGAAAGGATGCGCAAATCTGATCCATCATATTGAGACCGTAAAAAAGGCAGGCATCAACCCTGTGGTATGTATTAATGCCTTTTACAATGATACCAAGGACGAAATTGCCGTAGTACGAAGGATGAGCGAGCAGGCCGGTGCACGAGCGGCCGTGTCCGAGCACTGGCTGAAGGGTGGAGACGGTGCGCTGGAATTCGCAGACGCAGTTGTCGATGCCTGTGAAGAAAAGAACGAATTCCGCTTTCTCTACGATCTTGAAATGCCCATTCGCGAGCGCATAGAGCTGATAACCAGGGAGGTCTATGGCGGAGACGGCGTTACTTACACTCCGGAGGCCCTTGCCAAGGCCAAGGCCATGGAAAAGGATCCTGAGATCTCCAAGCTGGGGACCTGCATGGTGAAGACCCACCTGAGCCTGGCAGATGATCCGAATATCAAGGGCGTACCCAAGGGTTGGAACTTGCTTGTGCTGGATATCCTGACTTACAAGGGTGCGGGTTTCGTGGTCCCGGTCGCCGGCGCCATAAGCCTTATGCCAGGAACAGGCTCTGATCCGGCCTATCGCAGAATCGATGTAGATACGGAGACTGGAAAGGTCAGAGGTCTCTTCTAAATACGGAATATGCGCCTTGCCCCCGGGAAGATTGCTCCGGGGGCTTTGGGCCATAATCATATAATAAGGTTAAGAGGGAATATATCCCTCTGCATAAGAATAATAATATCTTCCCACAACCATATTGTTTTTTCTGATGACTATCTCATGCACCTTTCCTGTTTTGTGAAAGTGAGAAAGGAGAAATGGGGTCGTTAAGTCATCCGGATTTCGGTTTACTAGAATCACATCTCTGTTTTTTTGTTCTTTTTCCGGTAACCAGTAATTGTACATAAGGCTACTTTTCCCGAACAGGTGCCTTCCTCCTGTGTACAAAACGCCTTCTTTGTCGAGGCAAAGACCTGGACGTTCTTCATCAGCCCTGGTTCGATAGAAAGCAAGCTGCCAGGTTCGGCAAGCCATGAGACAAGGTTACGGGCAACATTTGTCGCAGCCTTGTTGAGTGCGGACGCGGCGCCTTGAGCATTCTGCGAGGATGCCGGCACCTTGGACATAAACTCTTTCGTTGCAGTTACCATTTTTGTCGTATTATCTATGACATAAAAACGTACCCTGACGACTCCTTCAGAAGTTCCGTCATCTTTGATATGGTGGCTGAAATCAAACAGAGTGCTTTCCAAAAGCAGATCGGCTTCTGAAGCGGAGGCGGGAGGAACTACAGCCCCAAACCGGCCACTTTCTTCCAAGGCAACCTGGAAGAGTATTTGCAGCAATCTGACCGGCGCATCACTCCAGCGGCTGTAAGCATAGCTGTTCTGGCCATACCGTGCATCAGTATAAAGGATTTCGGTGCCTGTAAGGGCTCGCGTTCCACGAACCGAAGCCATTTTAATAATAGTAGAATTCTTTTTTCCTGTTTCCTCTTGGGCTTCACTGCTGTCCCATTCAGGCGATATCGTATAGATGGAGGCAGGAGGAACGGTTTTGGTCACGCATCCTGCGAGCAGTATACAGGTCAATACGAAGACCATATAGAGCCTATTTTTCACTGTATCCCTCCTCTCCAGGTCCTGGCCGTGGCTGGGAGCGTTTGAATATCAGATCTCCAGGACTGGCTTCAATAGCGCGGGTTGTTCTTTGCAGATCTCCCACCAGAATACCCAATTCGTAAAGAAGTTGATTAAACGATTCAAGGCTCTGTCGCGCATCTTGGCCTATGTTACGACTGATGTCAGCATAGTTTTTCTCCAGGCAGTCGGCCATTTTCTCAACACTGACAGAGGCGGCTGCAACCTTTTCAAAAGCCCCGACAACGCGTTTTTCCATGACAACACCATTATCAACGAGGTTCTGGAATCCTTGCAGTTGCCCTCTGATATCTTTGGCGATCATCTTTGTTTCAGAAAGTATATCTTC
>JAFDDO010000143.1 GCA_019310825.1 Deltaproteobacteria bacterium
CGAAAACGGCTTTTTGTATGGGCAGGATTACTCCTTATTGGTGGGGTATTGGCCCATCCCGCTCATGCCTCACAGGACAGATTTGGAGGTGTTTTTCACAAAGGCAATGATCCTCATAATCTACACGCCGGGGTCACGTGGCAGGAACTTGGCAATTTAATGGCACAATATGGCAAAAGGCGACAGAAACTGATTGATGTAGAAATCATCCAGCGCCAATCGCTCCACCCTGATCGATGCGAGCCGCCAACTTTCGCCGGAGTCTGGAGGGAAGGCGACTATGGTCAGAGCCTTATAGGGGGACTAATATGGAAATATTTCAAAAAGGAGTTCAAACAACAGCACAAGTATGGCATGAAACTAATTGATCTGGAAACCCATGTTGAATGTGGCGTTCGCAAATATGTCGGGGTTTTCAGTCAAGGTTTTGAACCCCAGAAAGTAAAGACCGGAATGTCCTGGAAACAGTTTACAAAGAAATACTCGTCAATGCACAAGCACGGTTGGCATCTCATAGATATTGAGACCTATAAAGACAATGGCATGCGATACTGGGCAGCAGTTTGGAATAAGGGCTATAAGGATGAATACGTATATATGCTGCCGCGTAAGGATTTTGAAATCATCCAGGAATATTTGGACGGCAGTCAGCAACTGGTAGATATGGAAAGCTGGCGGATTGAAGGCAACCGAATGATCATCGGGCTGTTTTATGGATCTCCTGATCCAGCAATCATGGAAACTGGAGAAAACTGGCAAAAATTCATTCCCCTATGGGATAACTTCTCCACTGATGAAAAACGCCTTGTCGATTTGGAGGTCTACCCGGACACAACCGACAGGCGATGGGAAAATACATTTTTTCAAGTCTTAAATGGAAATGCTATGGGCTGGTCTTTTGCGGTAGTGGAGAGTGGGGTTCTGGCAGAAATCGGCGCTGAGGGGTGGGCCAGGTCCCCCAATGAGTTGGTCAACCCATCCGTGCTCATGAAGCCCGATTCAGTTATGAACGTTGCTAGTGTAACAAAGTTGCTGACGGTTGTAGGAATCCTTGAACTTCACGAGCAACTTGGTGAAACCTTCAACTTCATTGATTGGCCCATTGGATATTACCTCCAAGCCTATTACAGCAACATCGATCCATATGTTTTGAACGTTACGATTCGTGACGTTTTGACTCAGAAAACTGGTATGCAAGAGCCTGGGGATGAGGATGAGGATGGTATATGGGACCCACCCGGCAACGACTATGCACAACGTATCGGAAGCTGGCTGGCAATGCCCCTTGTCGGCACCCCGGGAACGGGAAAGGCCAGCTACTACAATCATTATTTCAATCTTCTCATTCTGATCATTGAAGCAGCCACAGCTCAGGACTACCAGGTGTGGATGAATCAAAATATCTATGCTCAACTCGGAATCGGCCAATTGGGTTGCAGCCCAAGCAATCTATTATCCGACCCCCTCTACTATCAAAAACTTCCTGATAACGGTTTTGGAGCTTTTTTCAATCAGCCCGGTGACACTTGCTTTGAAGGAGCAGGGAATGGAGGATGCTGGTACGCATCCGCAATCGACCTGGCTCGTCTAGTCGCCTCATTTCGTGATGGGACCATCCTGGAACCAGCCACTGTTCAGATGATGGAGAATGAGACTATGGCATGGTATCCTTGGGGTCCCCACTACCAAAAAAATGGCGGATTATGCGACGGGAATATCCGTGGTTTAGGCACTGATGTCATGGCTCTCGACGATGATTTCGATGTAGGAATTATTGTAAACAGTTGGACATCCAATGCTTTTAATGATCCGAATCAACCCCCTATTAGTCTCGAAAATCTCATCGTTCAAGCTCATGACGCCCCGGAAGACTGGTAGATAAGAGACAGTGGGGAAGATAGTGAGCCAAAAAAGCCGCAAGAAAATCTTGCGGCTTTTTTAGTCTGCCCGGCATGGCGGGCAAACCCAGCCTGCGTTATGCAGGCGTCACCCAGACCAGGAGGAATCCCCCGAGCAACCTTTCCAGCATCGACTCCTGCGCAGGCAGCTTCTCCATGATCGCCAAGGACTCGTTTCGCACTTTGGTGATCACTGCACATGCGCCGCAGGAGAGTTTTTTCGATGTTTCAGCAGCAATTCTAATTATGAAATTAGGCAATAATACTAAATAAATACAGGTAGTTGTCAGGCTTCCATCTGCGTAAAGGACTTTGGCCTATTTCAAAATCACGAAATTTTTGTCGAAATTTTAAGAAAATTAAAGTGCCTGAAAATCGAGAATGGAGGAGAATATATGAATTGTGTCTTATCAAATATCATGTACACGGGGAATTCGGTTGTTAACAACGCCTATCTCCTGTTTGAGGGACAGAAGATTATCGGGATTTCTAAATCCAAGAAAGGTTCTCTTCTGGGGACATTTGCCGTAATTACTCCTGCCTTTATAGATCCTCATAGCCATATAGGCATGTGTCGAGCTGGCGAACCCAGCATTGAATCTGAGGCTAATGAGGGTATGAATTCCATTCTTGTTCTTTCTGATGCGCTCGATTCAGTGCAGATGGATGACACTGCCTTTAAGGACGCAGTTGAGATGGGGGTGCTGTACTCATGCGTTGTTCCGGGTAGCGGGAATATAATCGGCGGGCTATCGGCAGTAATCCGAAACTATGCCCAAAACAGCACAGAAGCCCTGATCAGCCGTGCAGGAATCAAGGCCGCTTTAGGTTATAATCCTATGTCAACGCGGGATTGGAAGGGAGATCGTCCGTCCACACGCATGGGGGCTCTAAATATTCTGCGCACAAAACTGGACGAAGTGCGCCAGAAGGTTCAAAAATATCACAGCGCCAAAGGTAAGAAGAAGCAGGAGATCACTTTCTCGGCGGCCGAAGCCGTATTGCGGGATTTGTTGACTGGTAAGCAGATCCTGCGCGTTCATATCCACAAGATTGATGATATTGCAGCGCTGCTGCGTCTCATAGATGAGTTTGAACTAAAGGTCACGGTTGAGCACGCCATGGACGTTCACCAACCCGAAATTTTTCAGGAACTGAAGAAACGAAAAATTCCTGTCACATATGGCCCGGTCGATGCGTTTGCATATAAGGTAGAACTCAAGCATGAGAACTGGCGAAACGTCAGGTATCTTGTGGAGTCGGGGGTAGAGTATGGCCTCATGACCGATCATCCAGTTACTCCTGCCCGACAGCTTTTTATGCAAACCCGCTGGTTCACCCGCGCAGGGCTAAACAAACAGCAGGCCATCGAACTTGTCTCGCGCAAAAACGCAGGAATCCTTGGTATTGACAAGATGCTCGGCACGCTCGAAAAAGGTAAATGGGCATCATTCACGTGCTGGAACGGGGATCCATTCGACCTGACAACTTATCCGCTGGCTGTATTCGGCGAAGGGGAATTACTCTTTTCCGAGTGAAGGCGATAAACCGACTCATTAAAATATAAAGGTCTTGAAGATTTTTTCTACACTGGCAGCAAGAAAAGAATACGTCCTGAGCATGCGAATAAACTTGAAAGGATTTTGGATAGACTGAATGCTGCCAGCAACATAAAAGATATGAACTATCCTGGCTCAGGTTTACATAAACTCACCGGGGATAAGAAGGGACAATATTCAATAAAGGTATCTGGAAATTGGAGAATATTTTTCGAATTCATTAGAGGAGATGCTTATGTCGTTGATTACGACGACTATCATTAAGGAGTTTAACATATAAAAAAAATGGAACGGCAGCCTACACATCCCGGTAAAATTCTAAGAGAAGATCATTTAAAACCATTATCCATAACTATTACAGAGATGGCCTCTATCCTTGGTATTTCAAGAAAGACCCTGTCAAAAATTTTAAATGGGAGCGCTTCAGTTACCCCAAATACGGCACTGCGATTATCACGGGCTTTTGATACTACGCCTGATTTGTGGTTGAATTTGCAAAAAAATTATGACTTATGGCAGGCAGAGCATACATTAAAGGATTGGAAGAAAGTAAAAGCCATTTCTCAAAAGTTACTCCATGCCAATGCATGAAAAACAACGAGATCGGGTAATGAGATTTTTTCTCGTTTTCTTGCTGGGACAATTGAGAAGAGTGAGGGGGTCACGGAATTGAGGTCCGGTAGCAGGACCCTCAAGGTGTCGAAGGCACGCAGGTTATTTTGCCAGTGTGCGGCGGTGAATCTGGGTCAGGCTGCAGATAGCGTATCAATTGGTACAGGATTATGGAATCCCCTTGGCAGAAGTAGCTCGACAGCTCGGAGTTTCTACGTCTGCCATTTCCAAGGCAATTACAAGGAAAACGAAAGAGTAGGTCAAGCTAGTCAATTAAGTGCACAATTTCAACCTTTTGTGCCTTCATCCGTATACACACAGTTGTTTTTGCAGCCTTCGCCCTTACCACCAGCCACAAGCACCTCACCCAAGGATAAGCTAATTTTTTCTCTCTACTCAATATCACTTTTTAAATTTGACAATCCATCCCCTCAAGGTCCATACTAAAAATTAGCAAATAACAAAAAACGGTATGGAAGGATTTGGAAGGCCTGTTCGAGTTAGTGTGTAGTGCTTCGGAGTGCCGTTTCAGTCCAAATCGCAAAAAGCAATTTCCTGTCAGCTATATTAGTTACTGAGAGAGAGACTAGAAGGCTTGAGAAGGCATGGTTGCGTCATCCACGATGCAGTTCGGTTTTGCGCTGTATGCTGCCTGGCATGTATTGAGCTTGCATGTGCGCCGTTCATGATCGAATACGAAGGGCACCGTGTCTTTAATCCCTACTATCTGTTCTATCTAGAATCTGAGAAAAGGGACGAGTGGCAGAAGCCGAACGAGGTGCTTGACGCCTTGAAGATCTCCAAGACGGCAATGGTCTGTGATATTGGCGCGGGAGGTGGCTACTTTACGGAGCGGTTCTCTATATATCTTGGTTCTTCAGGACACGTTTACGCGACAGATGTCCAGGAAGTAATGATTCAAGAACTGAAAGAGCGGGTTGAAGATCGGGGGCTGGAGAACGTCGAGGTGCTTCACGCGGCACTTGATGATCCAGCGCTGCCGGAGGCCAGTTGCGACCTAGTGTTCTTCTCCAGTGTCTACAAGGAGATTTCCGGCCGTGTCGACTATATGGAAAAGGTCGGCAAGGCTCTAAGGCCAGGTGGACGGGTGGCGATTATCGAGTATCGCCCGGCGGCTGTGGCTCTCGGTCCTCCGTTGGATGCGCGGTTGAGGCGCGAAGAAGTGATTGAGGAACTTGCCTCGGCTGGTTTTGTTCTGATTGAGGAGCAT